>VBQB01000257.1 GCA_005887855.1 Verrucomicrobiota bacterium
GAGTATTGATAGACCATCCCAATGTGCTGTCGGATGCGTTGTAGCTTGCGGCGGCGCAGCCGCGTGACCTCAAATTGCTTGAAAAAAATGGAGCCGGCGTCGGGCTGTAGAATTCCCAGAATAAGGCGCAGAATGGTACTCTTGCCGCTGCCACTCTGACCCATAATAACAAGGCGATCGCACCGCTCGACCTCGAGCGACATACCGTCGAGCACTTTCGTCTCGTCGAACTGCTTACGCACATCGCGCAGCTCGACCATACGGGAGGAGTTCGCGCTCATAAAGGAAAGAACACGATGTAAACGATGTTGTAGAGTGTATCGAAACCGATCACGGCAGTGATGGCAGTGACGACGCTTGACGTTGTCGCCGTACCGACCCCCGCCGCCCCGCCTCGCACGGTTAGGCCCCGATAACAAGCGATCGCACCGATGAGCAAACCGAAGAGGAAGCTTTTCAAGACGCCTGTAATAATGTCGCGGATAAGTAACGCGTCTTTGACCAGATCGAGAAAGTAAACAAAGGCGATGCTGAAATAGGCACGAGAAACCAGACTGCTGGCGAAAATCGCTGAAATATTGGAAATGGCCGAGAGACAAGGCATCAGGAGAAATAATGCCACCATTCTTGGCGCGACCAGGAATCGAAGCGGCCCAATTCCCATCGCCTCGATGGCCTCGACTTCTTCGGAAACCTGCATCGTTCCCAATTCCGCTGTAAACGCCGCGCCAATGCGCGCCGCCAGCATGATACCGGTAATGAGCGGGCCAAGTTCTCGCGTAAAACCGATTGCGACCAAGCCTGGAATAAGACGTTCTGTCCCAAACCGCTGAAGCTGATAGCCCGTGAGCAAAGCCATGGTTAGTCCGAGGAAAAACGAAACCAATCCAACGAGCGGAACCGAATCGACGCCAGCGCGTTCGGTGTGACGAAAAAAGCTGATGGCACGGAATGGAACGCGACCGCGCCGAACATTGTCGAGCGTCTCGGTGAAAGTATGGATGACGAACCAGAACAAGCTGCCGACCTCTCGGAGGAAATTGCGGCTAAGCTCACCGATGTCTTGTACGACGACGATCGGATTCGTCGGAATTACTTCGCTGTCCGCAGCGTTGCTTTTCTGGGTGTTCGCCATGCCCACGGGAAGTTGCTCCAGTTAACGATGTCGAAAAGGAGAAAGTTGAAGGGTCAAAGCGCTAAATCTTTGAAAGCGTTGGAGTGGCGCGGAAGCGGTGGTGGTGATCGAGCATGATCGATTTAATCACTCACCGGTTCACGCGTGACGTCTCCCATGAAAGCTTTCGACATCGTCCAAGCCAACCGTTTAGACTCACTTCTGTGAAACCGCGTGCCGCTTTCTATCAAGCAAAAGCCCTTTGTTCCAGCGCGATATGAAATTGTTTCACACAGCGAATTGCTTCTTTGCCATCGTGCTATTTAATGCCGGGGCGCTGCCGCTCGCTCAGGAGCAAACGATTCGCGTGAACGCTCCGATCCAAGAACGACCGGGCGATCAGCCAAACATGCAAACCAGAAAATTCAGACTCGTGATCCATGGCGGCGCTGGAACAATCGAGCGCAGCCAAATGACGCCGAAGCGTGAGCATGAGTATCGTGCCGGAATGGGGCACGCTCTGGCCGCGGGTTACGATATTCTCAAGCGCCACCGAAGCGGCCGTGCGCGTGCTCGAGGACGATCCGTATTTCAACGCGGGTCGCGGCGCTGTCTTCACAAACATCGGAACGAACGAGTTAGATGCAGCGATCATGGACGGCAAAACGCTCAGGGCCGGTGCAGTCGCCTGTTTAAAGCACATCAAAAATCCGGTGAGCCTGGCCCGGCTGGTGATGGAAAAATCCGGGCACGTGATGATGGATGGCGAAGGCGCGGAGACGTTTGCGAAGGAAAACGGCATTGAACTTGTCGATCAAAAATATTTTTACACCGAGGAGAGGTGGCAGGCTTTGCAAAAGGTCAAGGCGGCGGAAGAGAATCGAGGTGGAGCCGCTAAAAAAGCATTCATTATCTCCGATCAAGATCGGCATGGCACCGTCGGGGCTGTCGCACTCGATCAAGATGGCAATCTTGCCGTGGCCACTTCAACCGGCGGGACAACCAACAAGCGTGCGGGGCGTGTGGGCGATTCACCCGTGATCGGCGCAGGCACTTACGCGAATAATGCGACTTGCGCTGTGTCCGCCACGGGCGACGGCGAATATTTTATTCGCGCAACCGTCGGGCACGACATTTCGGCCCTGATGGAATATCGCGGAATGCCGCTTAAGGAGGCTGCGCAAACCGTCCTGGATAAGGTGGCCAGGCTCGGCGGCAACGGGGGATTAATCGCGATTGACCGCGAAGGCAATATCGCCTTGCCGTTCAACACCTCTGGGATGTACCGCGGATATGTCGATCCAAACGGAAAATTCGTCACCGAGATTTACAAATAGGGTAGCGTAAGCGTCCCGCTTGCAAATTCGTGTGTTGCAAGCGAGACGCTTGCGCTCCTTCAAATCATGCTGCCCGCATTTTCCGTTG
Organism: Verrucomicrobiota bacterium; assembly: GCA_005887855.1. Next base: position 2,540 of record VBQB01000257.1, read on the forward strand.
TTACTCCCTGCTTTAACGAGGCCGGGCGCATTGGCGCCACAGTTCGAGCGACACTGGATTATCTCCACGAGAATTCACCGCAGAGCGAGTTGATCGTCGTGAATGACGGATCGACGGACGCAACTGCCAGCATCACACGCGAAGCTTTTTCGAATACGAAGATCGCAACCCGCCTGCTCGAGAATTTTCCAAATCGCGGCAAAGGCGCCGCCGTGCGTTCGGGATTATTGGCAGCACAAAAACCGATCGCTCTTTTCTTTGATGCCGATCTTTCGACCCCGTTGGGGGAGACGCCGAAACTAATCGAGCCGATTGCCCACGGCGAGATCGACATCGCCTTTGGTTCGCGCGCGATCGACCGCAGCTTGATCGGTCAGCACCAACCCTGGCGGCGCGAACAGGCCGGCCGTGTTTTCAATCTTCTTGTGAGACTCGCCACCGGTCTCCCATTTTGGGACACGCAGTGTGGTTTCAAAGGATTTCGTGTCGACGTCTGCCGCCCAATTTTCGAAGCTGCGCGCCTCGATGGTTTCGCATTTGACGTCGAGCTGCTTTATCTAGCGCATCGCGCCGGATTGCGCATCCGCGAAATTCCGGTGCGCTGGAATCATTCCGCAGGCAGCAAGGTCCGCTTTTTCCAGGATAGTTTGCGAATGCTGGGGGAAGTGATTGTGCTGAGATCTCGAGCATTATAGCCACGCACCTGTGTCTTGTAGCTGCCGGCCTGTGGCCGGTCGATAAGGGCGCTAGTTTACAGCTGATGGACGGCCCATAGCACCATGTTCAAGCCGTACAAAAAGGAGGCGCGCAATTCGGCTCATGGTCGATCTTGCGCGCCTTGCTTGAATTCCTTCTTTGCTATTTCTTAACGACCTCGGCGTTCTCGATCATGGCGATGCCGCCGCGTTCCGCGATTTTGCCCTTCACGGTGATGCTTTTGCCGCAATATTCGGCGAGTTCATCGTTGATTGGCTTGTGTTCGCCAACGACGAGGTAGGCTTTGCCATCGCTCACGATGCCGACCGGGCCACCTCCTTTGATGCACTTGGCCCCGCATGATTGGCCATGTTTCTCGCCGATCGCGTTATGGTCGACATAGCACATCATATCGACTACTTCGCCGGTGACCGTTTTACCAGCGGCTGCGTCCAGACTTTCTTTGCCGTGCTCGTGTTCTTCCGCAAAAGCGAGCGGAGAGAACGCAAGCGCGGTAATGAACGTGGCGGTGACCGCGACCTTCAAAATATTTGGATTGTTCGAGGTTGAATTAAACATGAAGAGAGTCTCTGCCGATTTGCTGCGCGGTCAATTGTGGTCGTCGCTCTATGAGAGACGCGACGCGTGCGTTGCAAACATCTACTTTGCCGCGCTTCGCATAGTGATGCGGCTACAAATTATTCTCGATCAGATCAGCGAACTGCAAAAAGAAATAAGAAGCATCATGCGGACCAGGCGCGGCTTCCGGATGATATTGCACACTGAAGATCGGCAATTCCTTGTGTCGCATTCCCTCCACTGTGCCGTCATTCAAATTAAGATGAGTGACTTCGACATTCGACGGGAGCGAGTCCGGATCGACAGCGAAACCGTGATTTTGCGCGGTGATCGCCACTTTGCCGCTGTGCAAGTCTTTCACCGGCTGATTCGTCGGTTTCTTGCCCATCAAATCGCGTAGGGCCTCATGCGCATACGGGAGCGCGGCCGGATCGCCGGGGCCGTTCGAAAGAAAAATTCCATCGGGATTGAGCGCAAGCACCTCTTCCGCAGTTGTCGATGCAGGAACAACCGTGATGCCGAAGCCCTTCTGCCGTAGGAGGCGCAAGATGTTTTCTTTAATGCCGTAGTCATACGCCACGATGCGAAACCGGATCGGCGGAAGGGCGCGTTTGCTTCCGCCATTTTCAGCATTGATTGACCAGGGCGTGCTTAACTTGTCGTTGGGGTCCCATAGGTAAATCTCTGGCGTGGACACTTCGCGTACATAATCCATTCCGATTACGCCCTGGCCTTCGATCGCTCGCTGCGTTGCCTCCGCGGGCGAAATTCCTTCCGTCGTCAGGCAAGCTTTCATTGCGCCAAGTGTGCGCAAATGTCGCGTTAGCGCGCGTGTATCGATTCCTTGCACGCCGGCGACTTCCCATTTTTGCAAATATTCATCGAGCGACATTTCGGAGCGCCAACTGCTAGGGACCTCACTCAGTTCCTCGATGACGAATCCGCGCACGTGTGGAGAGCGGCTTTCCTGGTCGAGCGAGTTCGTCCCGTAATTTCCGATTAGCGGATAGGTCATGGCCACAATCTGCCCGCGATACGAAGGATCGGTCAGAACTTCCTGGTAACCGGTCATGGCGGTGTTGAAACAAATCTCGCCGACGCGTGTGCCGGTTGCGCCAAAAGATTCGCCCTCGAAAAATCTGCCATCTTCGAGGGCGAGGAGTGCGCGCATCGGCCTGCATTGTCGATCTTATCGGCACATTTTCAAATTCGTTGAAGCCTATTCCTCATAACTTGATTTCCCGATTCAACTCTTTAACTCTTCAACGCCTAAACGAAAATGCCCGGATCGACATGCCGATCCGGGCATTTGAAAATTTTACCCCGCCGGTGCCGTTTAGGCGGATCTCCCGTTCCCTTTCAGTAACGGGCGGATGACCGTCGCCGCAGCGTCTGACTTCCAATTAAGGCCTGTCATTTTCTCCGCGCGACCGAGCCTCCTCAAGTTAGTCAACTATCGGTCCGGGAATCCCACCTGTAATCTCGAACATCGCAGGGTAAATTAGTGAGAGCCGTCAATTGAGAGTTGAGAGAAAAGCACTGGTTTCCTGCCCAACCCTCAATAAACGACTCTCGCTCTCAAAGAACTACTCGCGCAATTCTGCGCCGAGGTCGCGTCGTAACCGCTCGCGAATTTTCGCGTGCGCTGCTGTCACTTCCTCACTCGTCAGTGTGCGACTCCGATCTCGATATGTCAATCTGTATGCGAGCGACTTTCGCGCCTCACCTATCTCTTCTGTGAATAAGTCGAACAGCTGCACGCTTTCGAGCAGCGGTTCTTTCGCTTCTTCAATTGCGCGCAAAATTTCTGCGTGCGAAATTTTTTCCGGAACGATCATCGCGATGTCGCGTGTGATCGCTGGATACCTATCGAGTTCTCGAAATTTTTTCGCTGATTCGCCTGCGGCCAAAAGCAGGTCGGCATCCAGCTCGGCAACAAGCACCGAACCAGGCGCGCTGGATTTGCTCGCCAAGAGCTGTCCGCCAAATCCGATCAGTTGATCGCCGGACCAAACTTCGACCGCGAGCGCGAGGTCAGGCAATTTTCCCGGCCGAAACGATAGATTTGGAACCACGACGTCGAGCGCGCCTCTTAAATCGAACAGATCGAGACGGCGATTCGTTTGCGATCGCCAATCCGCGGCGGCGGCGACGTTTCCCCAGAGCAAGACGCCGAGATGGCGTTCTTCTTTCCCGGTCGGCGGAATGAACGTGCGCCCAATTTCAAAAATGGCGATGCGTTCCGCACCCGCGCGAATGTTTCGATCGAGAACGGCGAGCAGCCCCGCCAAAATACTTGGACGCAACGCGACCGCGTCTTCGCTGAGGGGATTGCGCAGCTCGATTGCTCGCTCGCTGAACGCGAACCTTTCTCGCGGAAGAAGCTTCGAAGTTCGCACTTCATTCAGGCCGGCAGCCGCGAGCTGGTTTCGCCATGATGATTCGAAGTCGTGCGCATGATCGGCCGCGCTCGAAGCCGAATAACGGCCGCGCTCCAGACCGGGAATTTTGTTTGCGCCATACGCGCGAACAACTTCTTCGATAAGATCGACGTCGCGCTGCAAATCCCGACGGTAAGTCGGGATTTTCCACGTCGTTGTTTTCGCAGCGCTCGTCTTCTTCAAACCGAATCCGGTCAAAATCTCGTCGATAATTTTCGGTTTGATCGCGATTCCGACGACGCGATTGCATTTTTCATAGATCAACGAAACATCGGGTGGATTGGCGGGAATTTTTCCAGCCGTCGCAATTTCTTTCGCCGGCGTTCCGCCCGCGATCTCCTGAATTAATTCGGTCGCGCGATGTGACGCGCGTAAAACCATTTCCGGATCAACGCCGCGCTCGAACCGATAGCTTGCGTCACTTGGTAGACTTAATTCGCGCGCAGTCTTGCGAATGCTCGCCGGCAAAAAGTAAGCAGCCTCGAGCAAAATGTTTTTTGTCGAATCGGTGACACCGGTTTCTTCGCCACCCATCACGCCGCCGATTCCAACCGCGCGTTCTTGATCGGCAACGACGCAGTTGTCCGTCTTGAGCGAATAAGTTTTGCCGTCGAGCGCGAGAAATTTTTCGCCGTCGCGCGCCAGACGGACATTGATGTCGCCTTTCAATTTGTTGGCGTCGAACGCGTGCGTCGGCTGCCCGAGCTCGAGCATCACGAAGTTCGAGACATCGACGATGTTGTTGATCGAACGAATTCCGACGCTCTCGATCTTCGCCCGCAACCATTGCGGGCTCGGCCCGACTTTCACGTTGTCGATCTTCCGCGCGGAGAAAAACGGACACTCGCGTGTTGAGGTAATCGCCACGCCGGTTTTCCGGATTTCGATCTTCGCGTCGCGCGGCGTTGATTTGAGCTTCTTTCCGGTCAGCGCCGCGATTTCGCGCGCGAGGCCGTAATGGCTGAGCAAATCGCCGCGATTCGGAGTGATCTCGACATCGAGAATCGTGTCGCTTGGAAAAAGATCTGAGATCGAAGCGCCGACTTTGGCTTCGGGCGACAAAATCAAAAGACCAGCCGCGTCGGAGCCAAGTCCGAGCTCGATTGCGCTGCACAGCATTCCTTCGCTTTCCACGCCACGGAGTTTGCTTTTTCGGATCTCGGTCCCGTTCGGCAACTTCGCGCCCGGCAACGCGAGCGGAACTTTGTCGCCAACTTTGTAATTGGTCGCGCCGCAAACGATTTGGCGTTTCATGCCGCTGCCGTCGTCGACTTCGCAAACAGTGAGACGATCCGCGTTGGGATGACGCGATGACGAGGTGATTTGGGAAGCAATGACATTGTCGATCTTTGCGCCGCGCGTTTCGATCTTTTCAGTTTCAACGCCGGCGCGCGTCAGCAAATCGGCGATCTCTTCCGGATTTTTTGGAAGATCGACAAATTCGCGCAGCCAGTTAACGGAAAATTTCATGCGAACTGACGGAGAAAACGCAAATCGTTTTGCGCGAAGAGGCGAAGGTCCGGGATGTCGAACAAAATCATCGCGAGCCGGTCCATCCCGAGCCCGAACGCGTAGCCGCTCCACTTTTCCGGATCGTACGCTTTGTCGCCGCGCGCTTTGTTGACCTGCTCGAAAACGGCGGGATGCACCACGCCCGAGCCGGCGACTTCAATCCATTGCTCGCCGCCTTTGAGCGCTTTTGATTTCACATAGACTTCAAGACTCGGCTCGGTGAACGGAAAATAATGCGGGCGAAATTCCACTTCCGTTCCGGCGCCGAAAAGTTCGTGCATGAAAAATTCGAGCGCGCCTTTCAAATCCGCGACGCCGACGTTTTCATCGACGTAAAGTCCTTCGATCTGGTGAAATTGCGCGCTGTGCGTCGCATTGATTTCCTCATTACGATATGCCGCACCGGGCGCGATGACCCGGATCGGCGGAGGCGCGGATTCCATCGTGCGAATTTGCACAGTCGACGTGTGCGTGCGCAAAAGGCGCCCATCCGGCAAATAAAATGTGTCCTGCTCAGTGCGCGCGGGATGTTCGGGCGGTGTATTGAGCGCGTCGAAACAATGCCATTCGTCTTCGATGTCGGGTCCATCGGCGACTGCGAACCCCATTCTCCGGAAAATTTCGATCGATCGTTCCCACATTTGGGTGAGCGGATGGAGCGCGCCGATTTCGTGCGGCGTTCCGGGCAGCGAGATGTCGATCTTTCCGAGCGACGCCGATTCTTTTTGCGATTGAAACTGTCGCGTGCGCGCTTCGATCGCCGCCGTAACAGCGGTGCGGACTTCGTTGAGCAACTTGCCGACGACCGGCTTCTCCTCCTTCGAGAGCGATTTCATTTGCTCGCCCCACGCCGAAACGCTTCCGCTGCGCCCCAAATAGCGCACGCGAATGTCGTCGAGGGCTTTCTCGTCGTGCGCGTCGCCGATTTCACGCAAAGCGTCGTTGCGGAGCTGTTCGAGTGGGTGGAGCATGAACGTTGAACCGTTAAAGAGTTTAAGCGTTGAAGCGAATCCGCTGCAACGCTTCAACCCTTCGACGTAAGCGAGTCACGCCGCTTTCTTGGATTTTTTCTCCAGCGCGCTCTTTGCCTGATCGACAATCGATTTGAATGCTACTTCATCGGAGACGGCAAGATCGGCGAGGATTTTTCGATCGAGACCGATACCGGCCGCTCTCAGTCCTTCGGCAAAACGACTGTAATTCATTCCGTGTGCGCGCGCCGCGGCGTTCAAGCGCTGAATCCAAAGGTAACGGAACGTGCGTTTGCGAGTTTTGCGATCGCGATAGGCCCAATACTGTCCTTTCATGGTCGCATCTTTCGCGTAGCGGAAAAGTTTGGAGCGGCGCCCGCGGTAACCTTTGGTTTTCTTTAAGACTCGTTTTCGCCGCGCCCGACTGGCCGGGGCATTAGTAGCTCTTGGCATTTTATTTCGCTCCGAATTGCTTCGGAACTCCTCGTTCAGCGAGCTGTTGTTTCCTTATGGTCGATCTTCGCGACCTCACTCGCTGATGTAGTCCCGCAGGCACGGAACCAGGTGCGCAGATCGTCACGACGCATCAGCGCCGGGGCGGCCAAGATAATTAGTGACCGGACGATGACAACTGAATTCTGTGAAATGTTATGGGCGTGAAACCTCGGTCGCTCGATTCGTCTTTCGCCAAAGCAGCCAGGCTACAAAACCCACGACCGCTCCGCCAATATGCGCAAGCGAAGATACGGCGCTGATGCCAGCGACTTGTTCCCAAGCACCGACAGCTTGAAATAGAATCCATAGAACAAATACAAACCAGGCCGGCAGCCGGATCCATCGAAACCACCACCACCCATAACGCAGCAAAAACCCAAGTTTCACTTCCGGAAAGTTGAGCGCGTAAAAGGTGATCACACCGGAAATGCCGCCGCTGGCGCCGACACATGGGATTTGGGAGGACGGATCAGCCGCAATGTGCGCGAGATCGCCGATAAAGGCGGCGAGGGCGACGAGGGTGAAGTAGCGAAGTGGCCGCAGAAAATTCTCCACATCATTTCCGAACACGAAGAGGAAATAGATGTTGCCGACAAGATGCAGAACGCCGGCATGAAGAAAGAAGGATGTCAGAAACGTGAGCCCGCCCGAGCGCATTGCTTGCGCTGGGATTAATCCAAAACGCGATACGATCTCGTGCAGCTGCGTGAACGCGAATGTGCTTGCGCCGATGATTAGGAGGCACAGCATCCATGTGGCCCACGGTCTTCGCTCCTGCGGCGCGGCATCGAACTCGATCGGCATCCCCAAGAATGCCGCGATTTGCTTCCACCCCTCATCTGGTGGTGCACTGTCGAAATCGGTCCCGCGCGCCTGCTCGGCAAGCTCCTCTACCTTGAGCATCGCAATTGCCTCGCGGGCTGCTTGCGGCATTTCGGGCGCCGCGCCTGGCAGCGGTCGCGGAATGAGGGTTTCCACTTCACGCATGTCGAACCAGACGAAGTGACACAATCGACACACGTCGACATCTACTGCGGCCCTTTCAGACAGCTCTACTTCGATCATGGGATGCGCGCAGGACGGACAACGACATCCCGTTTTTCCTTCACCACTAATTGCGTGAAGCCAAAGCGGATTGATTGATTCGGGCGTAAAGGTGCGGCGTAAGAGCTCGAGGCCGACCGCGCGTCCACCGCAGGTGTCGCACGTCCAAAAAACGCCATTCGACATACGCACCTGTTTCAGCGGCAGGTTGCACCGCGGACAGAAAAGTTCAGTTCCCATATACCTGCGTCATTGCAATTCAACGGTTCGAAGAATTTTAGTAGCTGCGTAAATCCAGGGTTCCAAGCCTCCTGAATGGCATGTTCACAACGCCGCACTGCTGATATACTGACGGCATGCATGGGCTTAGTCGCCATCGATTGCTGATCCTGGCGTCAATCTGCGTTTTTTGGACCGGGGCGATTTTTCTCGGCCATTTCTTCACTACGACTCCATTTCTCTCCGTGCCGTGGCGCGGTGAACAAAGCTTCGAGGATTTGCTCCGTCGCGAGGGCCGAAAAACTGCAACGCCCCGCGATTTCGTTTTTCTCGGGATCGATCAAAGCACATTGCAATTACCGCCACTGACGGCGGAAGAAATCGCGAACAATCGCGCGTTTCAGTTGATGACCGAGCAGCCTTTCCCTTGGTCGCGCGAAGTCTGGGCGCTTTTGCTCGATCGACTGTTCGCAGCTGGCGCGCGTCTGGTCATGTTCGACATAATTTTTAGCCCGCCCAGCGATGGTGATCCGGCGTTTCATGCTGCGCTCGACCATTATCATGACAAAGTCGTGCTGGGTGCCAATTTCGACATGGAGAATGCAGCGCAGGCCCTAACGCCAAACGATGCGCTAATTCCAGCGCCGCAACTTCTCGACAATCGTGTCGGTTTCGTGAATTTCTGGCCGGACCCGATCGACGGAAAAATCCGCGCCGCTACTTATCGCGTGACGGATCGCCAACTCGCCGATTTGCCGCCGCACCCGAGCCAGGAAATCTACGAATCTCTTTCCGCGCGTGCGTTGGTGAAAATCGCCCGCGCGAATGACATCCCGAGCGATTTTCGCGGTCACATGATTCGTTTTACCGCGCCCGACGCGTTCGAACCGCGCCCGCTCTACGAAGTCTTCGATCCGAAATTTTGGCATGCCAATTATGCCGATGGCACGTTTTTCAAGAACAAGATCGTGATGATTGGATCGTCCGCGCAGGTGACGCACGACGTTTTCGACACGCCAATGAATCCGACAACGTCTGGGGCAGCGCTTCATCTGCAGGCGATGGCTGCGGCGCTTGGCCACCAATTCTTGTTACCCACGCCACCAAAAGCCGGCCTGACGCTTGTCTTGCTGGCGGGGTTTGTTGCGTGGTCACTTATCGCCTTTCTGCGCCGGCCGTTACTTTGTCTTGGTGCGCTTGTCGTGATCACGGGTGCATATCTTGGCGCGGCGCGATTGTTTTACGACATGTCCGGACTGCTGCTTCTCACGGTTCCGGTCCTCTGCGCTCTTATATTGAGCGGATCATTTTCGCTCGGTTTCGAATATGCCCTCGAGCGCATCGAGAAATTGCGCACGCGGCGCACGCTCGAACGTTATGTCTCGAAAAACTTGGTCAAGGAAGTTCTCGAAAATCCGGACAGCTACTACAGTTCACTCCGTGGTGCGCGTGTGCCGGTCTCGATATTGTTCTCGGATTTGATTGGTTTCACCACGTTGTCGGAAAAAGCCGATCCCGAAGCATTGGTCGCACAACTCAACGAATACCTCACCCGGATGACTTCGGTTGTTTTCAGCAATGGTGGTACACTCGATAAATTCATCGGCGACGCAATCATGGCCGTGTGGGGGAACGTGCGCAGCTTTGGCGTGACGCAGGACGCGAAAAATTGCGCACGAGCGGCCTTGGCGATGCGGCTCGAGCTGCGGCAGCTCAATGAAAAATGGCGCGAGGAAGGTCGAATGGGCCTCGGCATGGGCATCGGCATTAATCAAGGCGAGGTAATTGTTGGGAATATTGGCTCGCAAGAGCGCATGGATCCCACCGTCATTGGCGACTCTGTTAATCTAGCGTCTCGGCTCGAAGGTCTCACGCGGATCTACGGCGTCGACATTTTGATCGGCGCGACGGTGGCCGAGTTGGTGCGCGACGAATTTCACCTTCGCTCCGTTGCGCGCGTGCAGGTGAAAGGCAAAAGCAAACCAGTGGACGTCTTTACCTTCGTCGGCGCGCGAAATGAAGAGGTCGATCCACAATTCCTGAAGTGGCTCGAGTCGTACGAGGAAGGGCTCGAGAAATTTCGCTCACGTGATTTTACGGAGGCAAAAATCTTATTTTCGCGCTTTCTCGAATTTTATCCGGACGATCTCCTGGCGAAAATGTATCTCGATCGCGCGCTCGAATACGAGCAACAGCCGCCGGACGAAGCCTGGGACGCGGTTGAGGTCTTTAAGAAAAAATAATGAACCACGGATCGCACGGATAACACGGACAGGAACACAGGCATTTTGTCACATTCTGCCTGTGCCGGCCATCGGACATCCGGTCCGGTGTATAATGCAGCAGAGTGGTTCTGTTGGGCGCACAGATTAGAAATCTGTGTTCCGATCTCGCCCTATCGGTGAGATCCGCGTAATCCCTGGTTTCTTTTTCTATCGGGGCGACGTAGAGAATCTGCGTGAAGAGCGAGCCGAGAAAATTTCATTTTCTAGGGATCTGCGGGACGGCCATGGGCTCGGTGGCGGCGGCACTGCGCGAGCGCGCCTTCAAAGTCACCGGTTCGGATGAAAATGTTTATCCGCCGATGTCACTCTTTCTGGAAAAGAAGGGCGTCGCGCTGAAGGAAGGCTATCGCGCCGAAAATATTCCGGCCGATGCCGATGTTGTGGTGATCGGTAACGCTATGAAGCGCGGCAATCCCGAAGTGGAGGCGGTGCTCAGTCGAAAACTACTTTATCTCTCTTTGCCGGAGGTTTTGAAAAATTATTTTCTGCGCGGCCGGCACAATCTCGTCGTCACTGGCACGCACGGCAAAACCACGACGACGGCCCTTCTGACCTGGATCATGGAAAAGGCCGGACGCAAACCCGGTTATCTCATCGGCGGACTCCCGACAAATCTCGGACAAGGTGCACGGCTGAACGACTCGGAATATTTCGTGATCGAAGGCGACGAGTACGATACGGCCTTCTTCGACAAGCGTTCGAAGTTCATTCATTACCTGCCGGAATTGCTGATCGTGAACAACATCGAGTTTGATCACGCGGACATTTTTAAGGATCTCGAAGAGATCAAGCTCAGCTTCGAGCGTTTGCTCAACATCGTTCCTCAAAATGGCATGGTGCTCCTGAATGGCGACGACGCCAATTGCGTAGAAGTCGCAAAAGATTGTCTCGCGCAGATGATTGAAGTGGGCTTCTCAAAGAATTGCGCGCAGCGAATTCGCGATTTGGCTTACTCGTCTGAAGGCTCGAGCTTCAAACTGGGCGAGGAGACTTTCGAAATCCCGCTTATCGGCGAATTCAATGTCCGCAACGCGGCGATGGCGGCGACAGCAGCGCGGTTTTACAATGTGCCGAAAGCAAAGATCGATAGTGCGTTCAAGAGTTTTTCGGGTATCGCGCGGCGGCAGGAAGTGCGCGGCGAAGAGCGCGGCGTGAAAGTGATTGATGATTTCGGCCATCATCCGACAGCCATAGCGCATACGCTCCAAGCGCTGCGTCATCGTTACCCGGGCCACCGGCTTTGGGCGGTATTTGAGCCGCGCTCGAACACGACTCGTCGCGCCGTTTTTCAACAACAGCTTCCCGACGCGCTCAAACTGGCGGACGGTGTCTTCATCGCGCAAATCACCGAGCTGGAACAAATACCGGAAGAGGAGCGATTAGATCCAGTGGCTGTTGTGGACGCGATAGCCGACGCTGGCCGCCCTGCCTTTTACGAGAAGAACGCCGATTCCATTGTCGATCGAATCGTACCAATGCTAAGAACGAAAGACATTGTGACGGTTTTCAGCAATGGCGGATTCGATAATATCCACGAGAAGCTATTGAAGAAACTGCGTGCACTGTAGCGGCGGTCTATGACCGCCGAAAATCGAAACAGCGCCTCCATCGCCTCGAGCTGATGTTCATGCGCTCGCGTATCTATTTTGTAACGGCTTGCGCAATCTTCTCGCAACAACCACGATCCACGAAAGTTTTGTTCGCTTTGCTAAAGAAGGGCCCGCGCATGGTGCCTGGATTGGCGCATATGTGTTGATGCCAGATCATCTTCACGCCTTCGTCACGATTGATGACGAAAGGCTTTCGCTCTCAGGCTGGATGAAATCCCTGAAGAACGCTCTTTCGAAAACGTTGCGTTCCCGTAGCATTCCAACGCCCCACTGGCAGAAAACGTTTTTCGATCACGTGCTACGGAGCGCTGAATCTTGCACTGAGAAGTGGCAATACGTTCGCGAGAATCCTGTGCGCGCTAACTTGGTCAAGCGATGGGAAGATTGGCCGTTTCGCGGCGAGATCTTTGCATTGGAATATCGGTTGGAGTGCTAAGGAACGGCGGTCACAGACCGCCGCTACAGAAGAAAATTACTTCAGCGAAGCCGCCGCCGACGTGTGATCGTGCACAATCCGCCAACCATCGGCGGTTTTGCGAAAGATTAACGTGAAGCGCCCGTGCGGCTGATCCTGCGCGCGTCTTAATTTCCAGCGGCCAAGGACAACTGCTGCGTCATTGCTGAGCGGCGTAATTTCAACGCTGGAGAAAGTGAGCACACCCATCTTAGCGCGGTCGGAATATTTCTTCTGATAACGGTCATGCACGGTTTCCCAGCCCCGTGCTACGGTGTCTTCTGAAACAAAAATTATCGATTTCGCGTGCGCGTATCCGTTCATGAATCCATCAACGTCGCCGCGATTCCAAGCTTCCTGTTGGGCTTGAAGCACGGAGCGAATCTGGGCAGCTATGATGGTGCTATCCGGCTCTTGGGTGAGCGATGCTGCTGAAATTGACAAAGAAGCAGCCGACAACCAAACGGCCGCGGCCGAAATGAAGAGCGTGAGAGCGATTGGGCGCATGAAGCCGGTGCTGCGAGAGTTCAGGTCCAACGATAGCGGATCATTTGCAACCGCGACGATTTTTTATAAGCTAGCTCCGCGGCGTCCGGTCCGAGCATCGGAGTTTTGTTTCGACCGGGCGAAGTAGCTTGACGCGCCATCCTGAATTTATTAGCATTCTCGCCCACCATAAATAACACCGTGGATCGACTCTTTTGCATCGCGGCGCTTGCCCTTGTTGCGGCGACGGGCGTCTCAGGCCAGGTCGCGCCTGACCCGCGTAAGCCAAGTCCCGCTATCCCGAGAGAGAACCCTCCTCCGCCGACAAATCCAACGGCGCCAGCTGGCGCGCCCGACACGGTTCGGCTCCAGTTTCCAAACAGCGACGTGGTCGATGTGCTGCATCTTTACGAGCAGCTCACAGGCAAAAAACTGGTGATGGACAATTTTGTGCAGGGCAAGGTGAATATTTTCATCACCAAAGATGTATCCCGCGAGGAGGCGATCAAAATTATCGAGACGAGCCTCGCCTTGAACGGAATCTCTGTGATTCCGGGAGATCGGGACATTGTCGAAGTCGTTGGCGCCGGCCAGAATCCTCGAAAAGCCGCGGTCCCGATTCTTTCTGACCTGGCGGACGTTCCGGCGGGCAATCCGGTCATCAGCTTTTTATTCAAGCTTCAGTACGCGGACCCGCAGGAACTTCAACAAGTGTTAATGGCATATTTCCAGGGAAGCACAGGCTCAATCAATATTCTGGCCCTGCCGAAATCGTCGAGTCTTTTGGTGACACAGAACGCGGATATCATTCGCCAGCTCGCCAGCGTGATTGAGCAAGTGGACGTGGCACCCGCAGAGGTGGTAAGCGAGTTTATCAAGCTCGACCGCGCGGATGCGACCAAGGTAGTTGAGATGCTTAAGGACGTTTTCGAGAAGGGCAGTCAACCGTCGAGTCAGCCCGGGATCCGCAGTGTGCGGGTGCCTCCGTCTGTGCCGCAACCGATGCCAGTTGAAAGTGAGATTGGCGGGCTGGGGGCTGGGCTATCCGAAGAAGCAGTCGTCGTGGGTAAAATCAAACTCACCGCCGACGTTCGCACCAACCGCATTCATGTCGTGACGCGGCCGATCAACATGCCGTTCATTCGCAAATTAATCCGTGAGTTTGACGCCAATGTTGAGTTTGGAAAACCGGTCACGCGCCCATTGAGATACATTTCGGCCGGCGATGTTCTTCCGGTTCTGGTTCAGTCTTTAACGGAGCCAGGTACTACAGCCCAGGCCGGCGCGGAAGGTGGCGCGAGTCCGCCGCCGCAGGCTCAGCCTGGCCGCACCTCCACCCCATCGCCCTACACGGGCGGAACAACGGGCACCTCGACCACTTCGACCGGAACCACGCTAAACATTTCCGAAGAACTTACGACGCAGCCAGTGGACACTGTGCCCAAGGCGGTCACGGTCGGCAACGCCAAGCTAATCGCCGATCAGCGCGCGAATGCGATCATTGTGCTCGGCAGTCGCGAAGTCGTGGTAAAGGTAGAAAAGATTCTCGATGAAATGGACGTCAAGGCGCCGCAAGTCGCGCTGAGCACAGTTGTCGGCCAATTGCAGCTCAGCAACAACGAGGAATTCGGCGCTGATTACTTCGCAAAGTACCACAACAGGTTCATCGGCAGCTCGCGCAACAACGCGGTGTTCGGCGACAATGATCCGAACATTCCCCTCCCCACTGGTTCACCCGGTGGCCAACTTCTCGATCCTGCCAATCTGATCAACTTCAGCCGAATCATCAGGAATGTGGGTACCGGGACCAACATTTATCTCGCAGCGGGCGACGCCTTCGCAGCGATTGTGCACGTCTTGGAGTCGACGGGTAAATTCAAAATCATTTCGCGACCGACGGTTTTCACAAGCAACAACAAGAAGGCTATCATCGCCTCAGGCCAGGAGGTTCCGGTTCCAGTAAACACCCTTACAAATGCTACGACTGTTAACAACGTAGCGTCGGTATCATCAAGCATCGAATACAAGAAAGTCGCATTGCAACTCGAGGTGGTGCCTCTGATTAATTCCGAGAAGGAAGTGTCGCTCGATATACTTCAGAAGATCGATGCCCTCGGCAACAACAGACTTGTTAGCGGGAACTTGATCCCGGAAATCAACACGCGTTATATTCGTACGAATGTTTCCGCCCCAAACAAATCAACTATTGTGCTTGGCGGATTGATCGAAGACAATAAGCAAAGAAATTCTACGGGCATTCCTTATCTTTCTCGGATCCCGTACGTGGGGGCTCTTTTCCGCAGTACGAAGGACACTCGGACTCGTCAGGAACTGATCATTCTAATGCGCCCAGAGGTCACGCTAACCAAACTGGATGCTTATCGGCTCCGCCAAAAACAGGAGGATAGGACACACTTTGGACCTGAGCTAGAGCAGGACGATTGCCCGGAATGTCCCAAACCAAGGGAGGGCAAACAATTAACCTTACCACCGCCCGATATTCCCGCAGCGAAAGATATGTAGTAAGCTGGCGCCTTATGAAACGAATAACTCTCGCCTTAATTCTTGGCCTTAGCGCAACCATCGCGCGGGGCGACGAATATGCTATCATCGACGATATTTTTCGTTCGCCTGATCCATTGGCGCAACGAGACGAGTACGGGCTGCTCCATCAGGGGAAGGGTGTGAACGCCACTGACTTCGCACCACGCTACAAGTGGCGATGGTGTTACTACTTCAAGGCTTCCGAACAACTCATTGTGCAACCTGCTTATGTAGGCTCGTTGCAAACGGCATTGCGCCGGCTGGGTTATTATTGCGGCCCCATCAATGGCGTGTTTACCCCGGAAGTAAGTGACGCCATTGCGCGGCTTCAAAAGAATTATTCCATACGCGTCACCGGCACGCTTACCGATCCCGTCCGACGAGCGTTACACATGCCCTGACTTGTCCTAAATGAGCTCGGCCGCCAGTCAATCGCTGATTAACTTGCTCCTGGAAAGCGGTGTGTCGTCGCGTGAGGAAGCCGCACAGTTGACCTCGAACCTAAACGGCGGTTCGTGGGTGGGCCAGATGCTTGATTCCGGCAAAGTGGACGAACAACGCTTCCTCGGCGCGATCGGAAATTTCTTCCGCGTACCGCTTATCTCGATCGACGCCAGGAAAATCGACCGGACGACATTGTCGATCTTGCCGAGCCGTTTCGTTTTTCAACACCACATTCTGCCTATCGAGGTGAAGGAAAATTCCGTCGTGCTGGCAACCTACGATCTGTTTAATTCGGTAGGCCGACAGCTCGCCGCGCAGCTCTTGAAACAACCGGCAGAATGGGTGCTCGTGCCGCGCGGACAAATTCTGCGTGCAATGAAGACGCTTTACGGCGTCGGCGCGGAGACTTTCGATGAAATCCTGAAAACGAGCCGCGCATTCGAGGTCTTGCAGGACGGCGAGACGAGCACTGATTTGAATGCGGACGATCCGGAGGCGTCCGTGGTCAAATTCGTAAATCAAATCATTCGCGAGGCGATCCTCGAGCGGGCGACCGACATTCACGTCGAGCCGCTCGAGAACGATTTGCGCATTCGTTATCGGATCGATGGAATTTTACACGAGATCGCAGTGCCGCCGCAGTTGCGCCTCTTGCAATCGGCCATCATCTCCCGCCTGAAAGTGATGGCCCACATGGATATCGCCGAACGCCGGTTGCCCCAGGACGGGCGCATGAATTTGCAGGCGACCAATCAAAATATCGATGTGCGTGTCTCAACAATTCCCACGGTTAACGGCGAATCGATTAGTTTGCGCCTACTCAGCCGCGGCGAGCAACAGTTCGGTTTCGATCGGCTTGACCTGGGTAAAAAGCAGGAGAGCATCATTCGCCATCTCCTTGCGCAACCCAACGGAATCATTTTGCTCACGGGCCCGACCGGCTGCGGAAAATCCACCTCGCTCTATTGCTTCCTCAGTAGCATCAATTCAGTGCAGCGACGCATCATCACGATCGAAGAACCGGTCGAATATCGAATTCCCGGTGTCTCGCAGATCGACGTGAAGCCAGAGATCGATCTCACTTTCGCAAAAGGTCTTCGCCATATATTGCGCCAGGATCCCAATGTGGTCATGGTCGGCGAGATTCGCGATGTCGAAACCGCGGATATCGCAATCCGCGCGGCCATGACCGGTCACCTCGTTTTCAGCACGCTGCATACAAACGATGCGGTCGGCGGCATCACGCGCTTGCTCGACATGGATGTCGAGCCGTTTCTGCTTGCCTCGGTGGTGAAAGCATTCATAGCGCAACGACTCGTGCGCACGATCTGTCCAGACTGCGTGCAGTTAGTGGATTATCCGCGAGAATATCTTGGCGAGATCAGTTTTCCGGTAAAAGAACTTGGCACTCGCTTCCGTCGTGGCGTCGGTTGTGATCAATGCCGGCAGACTGGTTATCAGGGCCGCGCCGCAATCTATGAAATTTGCGTCGTAACCGAGCCGCTGCGGAAATTGATCATGCAAAAGCGCGATGGCGGCGAACTGAAACAGTGCGCGGTCATCGAGGGCATGGAGACTTTGCGGCAGGATGGCTGGCGGCGTGTCGCACAAGGCAAAACAACCATCGAAGAAGTTGTGCGCGTTACGCAAACCGACGAGGTAATGGCGGAAACAACGGAAGAAGCCGAGCCGGTCATGGCGGGATAAGCCGCTGACGATCCTAAACGCGTGGTCATCCCGAGCCGCGCAGACGGCGAGGGACCTCACCGGTCACTCCCAAATGACTTCTTACCCAAATCTCTCACTTCGGATCATGTGTCCGCACCAGATCGTTCATTTTATGCCGCGCAAGTCATTGATCGCTTTACGATAATCTTTCGCAGTAAAGATGGAGGTGCCAGCGATGAGGACGTTGGCGCCGTTCTGGATCGATAATCGTGCAGTCTCGGCATTAATACCGCCGTCCACTTCGATGTCGATCTCGTGCTCATGGGACTTGTTCCATTCTGCTGCGCGTCTTACCTTCTCCATCATCTCTGGCCGGAACGATTGACCGCCAAAACCAGGGTGAACAGTCATGACGAGCAAGATGTCGATCTTGTGGAGGAATGGCTCAACGGATTCGAATGGCGTCGCGGGATTCAATGAGAGGCCGGGACGACATCCTGCTTCTCGAATCGCGCGCAAGGTTTTTTCGACATCGTGTTTTGCTTCCGGCTCGACGTGAACGGTGATTGAGTTTGCGCCCGCTTTCGCAAAGCGCGGCGCATAATGATCGGGACGCTCGATCATCAAATGCGCATCGAGAGGAAGCTTGGTCTGTTTGCGGACAAACTCGACAATTCCCGGTCCAAAGGAAATGTTATCGACGAAATGCCCATCCATAATGTCGCAATGAATCCAATCCGCGCCCGCCTGTTCGACCCGTCGGATTTCATTGGCCAATCGTGAGAAATCGGCCGCCAGGATGGAAGGAGCAACGATGATTTTTTGCGACGGCATTCAGAAGGGAACGTTGAACGCCTGACAGCAAACGTCCAATATTGAATCGTTAAAGCGTTTCCGAGTTATAAGAGTTACGAGATTGCTAGCACCGCCGATTTTAACTGTGTAAACCTTTTGGTCTCTCAAGCTTTCGCTTGACGGCGTGAGCCGCCGTTTCATGTTACGGCGTTTCAGCCGGTTGAATCGCGCTCGCGGGAGGGGTTCCTGCGATGATCGACAATGTGGATGCGCTTCCTTCGGACTGGAAAGTGCTCCAAAAACAATAATCCATGTTCAACGGACTTTTCGGCTGGTTCTCCAGCGACATCGGGATCGATCTCGGCACCGCGAATACGCTTGTTTATGTAA
>VBQB01000285.1 GCA_005887855.1 Verrucomicrobiota bacterium
CGCCAGGAAAGCGCGTGGATTTCCTGGTGTTTCGACGTGCAACATTTCCTGATTCGCGCGGTTCAATTCGCCAACGAAGATCATTTATGAGACGGAGTTTTTTTGCAATCGGTTCGATCATCGTCTTGAGTTCTTTCATTCTTAGTTCGTGTGACACCCCGGTTGGTCAGGGCGCCGGATGGGGCGCAGCGACTGGCGCAATCATTGGCGGCGCGGCGACTGGTCATGTTCGCGGCGCAGCGATTGGCGCCGCTGCGGGGGCTGCGGCCGGTGCATTGGTCGGCGCAGCGGTGCAAGAAGACCAAGTCGCGCGTTACGGCCCGCCGCCGCCGGGCGGTTTTCCAATCGCGCGCTGGGCCGGAACGCCCGGCTTTTACTACAGTCCCTACACCGGGCGCGTCTACGATCTTCGCGGGATTCCGCCTGGTGGGCTCACCCGCGATGTCGATACTGGCCGGCTTTTCCGCAAACCGTAACTAAATGGCAGTTTAGTTCAGGAGCTTCCGCCGGAGATCAGCCCGTTTGCGCCTGTAGTGCATCCACGAGCGCCTGCACTTCCTCTGTCATTTTCAACAGTTCCGGCCACGGTCGATGATAATTCTCGCCGGGCAATTTGCGCGTGGCATCGAAACCCATATGCGAACCGATGTTCTGATCGGTGGGCGCATGGTCGAGCGAATCGCTCGGATTTCTGATGATGGTTGTGTCCCGGGCAGGATCGGTGTTCGCGCACAAACGGAAGAGCACTTCACTCGTGTTGTGCACGTCGCAATCTTCATCGACTGCCACGATGTATTTGCTGAACATCATCTGGCCCATACCCCAGAGTCCGTGCATGACTTTAAAGGCCTGATACGGGTACTGCTTCCTGATGCTGACGAAGACCAGGTTGTGAAAAACGCCTTCCGGCGGCAGTGTCATGTCCACAATCTCCGGAAAATTCATTTTGAATACCGGCAAGAAGATCCGCACACAGGCGTCACCGATATAGTAATCTTCCATCGGCGGCACGCCGACGATCGTCGTCGGATAAATTGCGTCGCGCTGATGGCTGATCGCGGTCAGGTGGAAGACCGGATAATCTTCGACTGCGGTGTAAAAGCCAGTGTGATCGCCAAACGGACCCTCGGGGCGCATCTCGCCGGGCTGCACATAACCTTCCAAGACAAAATCAACGTCTGCCGGTACATCGACGTCGATTGTTTTACAGCGGACGAGCTCGATTGATTTTTTTCGCAGAAAACCCGAAAAAAGAATTTCATCCAAACCGTCCGGCAACGGCGCCGTTGCCGCGAATGTGTAGACCGGATCGCCGCCCAGTGTTACCGCGACCGGCATGCGCTCGCCGCGCTCATAATAGCGCTTGCCGTGGCGCGCACCGACCTTGTGGATTTGCCAATGCATACCAGTCGTACGCTCATCGTAAAGTTGCATCCGATAGACGCCAACATTGCGTGCTCCCGTCTCGGGGTCGCGTGTGTGCACATTCGGCAATGTGATAAAACGTCCGCCGTCTTTCGGCCAGCATTTGAGAATTGGCAGATCGCTCAATGAAAAATCCTTTCCACCGTCGATTTTGTGCACAACTTCCTGGCAAACTCCTTCTTTCACCCGTTTGGGCCGCGCGTGCAGTAGATGAATTCCTTGCTTGAGCAGATTCCAACCTTCGCGCAGATCGGTTGGCGGTTTTGCTTTTAGGATAAATTGGATTTCCTGCGCGACGTCTCCGATGTCCGCGACCTGCAGCGCGAGCGCCATCCGACGGCGTGATCCCATGGTATTGATTGCGACCGGAAACTCCGATTTTTTCCCATCGACAACCGGTTGCTCGAAAAAAAGCGCTTTGCCGCCGCCGGGCGATTTCATTTCGCGGTCAGCCCATTCCGCGATGAGCAGATCCGTGTCGACCGGAACAGCGACGCGTTTCACCTCGCCCGTTTGTTCAAGAGCGTCGAGAAACTTTCGAAATGAGCGGTAAGCCATTGGTGAGGCGTGCCGCTACACTGATTCGTTCTGTCGTAGAACGCGACAGAATTCTTAATCAGGGATACGGCGGCACCAAGTATTGGAACGACATCACTCGGCCATTCGCGAAGGTGACCGTTTTGTACGGATAAGGGATACTCGGCGGAATATATGAATAATAAAATGGGTCGTAGAACGGACTGCCAAAGAACACGAAGGACCGGCCGCCGTGGTGATGATGTCGCCCCACGAAACCGACACTGGTAAATCCGAACCCGTAACCAAAACCAGGACCGTAGTAGGGGCCGGGACCATAGTAAGGATAAGTCGTGTAATTTACATAAATCCAAGTTTCAGTGGGGCGGCCACGCATGTTGCCCACAATTTTCCGATCGGGCGAGCCCCATGCCAGCCAGACCGCGCCTTGTGACATACCGGCGCGCACCTGTCCCTGGCTTACCAACGCCTGGTCGC
Organism: Verrucomicrobiota bacterium; assembly: GCA_005887855.1. Next base: position 2,440 of record VBQB01000285.1, read on the forward strand.
CAGGAGAAAGGGTCTGATAAATTTCAGGATGTCCCGAAATTCGCGTCTCCGTCGTGGAACAGCTCGCAAGGATCAACGCGCTGCCTGCAATGCCGAACGTGAGCGCCTTAAAAAAGAATTGACGCATCATGCTCGAAAATACGAGCGAGATTCAGCCAGTCAACTCCTCTAGGCCCGGACCATCTTGATTAAGACTATTCGTGCGATTAGCCTTCTGCTCAATGCAGGATCGGTACGGCCATCGGATTTCCTATCTGCGTGTCTCGATCACAGACCGCTGCAACGAGCGCTGCACGTATTGCATGCCGCATGAGTTGCAGGAGTGGTTGCCGCGCGAAGAAATCCTGACTTTCGAGGAAGCCTTGCGCCTTATTCGCATTGCAACCGAGCTGGGTGTGTCGAAGGTCAGGATTACTGGGGGCGAGCCGCTCACTCGCCGCGGGGTAATGGGTCTCATTCGCGAGGTTCCGAAAATTCCCGGGCTTCACGATGTAGGTCTTTCGACGAACGGGACGCTCCTCGCGCGTGAAGTTGAGCCGGGGACAACAATGGCGCGCGCTTTACAAAGCGCCGGCGTGCGATCGGTCAACGTCTCGCTCGATACATTGGATCGACAGGTTTATTCCGAAATCACCGGACGAGACTGGCACGCGCAAGTCCTCGACGGAATTGACGCGGCCATCGCGGCTGGATTCGATCAGATTAAACTAAACACTGTGCTGATGCGTGACCGGAATGAGGACCAGTTGATTCCGCTAATCGAGTTTGCCGCAGCGCGCAATTTGATCCTGCGTTTCATCGAGATGATGCCCGTCAGCACAACCCAAGTTCTCGATGAAGAAAACTTCATGTCGATCCTTGCAACGAAACGCATGATCGAATCGCATTACGGCAGCTTAATTCTGGAGCCGGAGTTTCGAACTAATGGCCCGGCCACTTACTATCAAATACCCGGCCGACGGCAGCGCATCGGCTTTATAGGCGCGATGACAAATCTTCATTTTTGCGAAAGCTGCAACAAACTTCGTCTCACGTGCGATGGGAAATTGCGTCCTTGTCTCGGCAGCTATCTCGAGTTCGATATTATGAAACCACTTCGGGCCGGTGCGAGTGATGAGGAACTCAAGCAATTCTTTCTCGAAGTTGTCGATCGAAAGCCTGAGCAACACGACTTTCGCAATAATTACAAGCCGGGGCGCAAGATGGTCGCAATCGGTGGCTGACCGATGAGGCGTCTTACGCACATTGGCGCGGATGGCCGAGCGCAGATGGTCGATGTCTCGGCCAAGCCGCTCAGCGCGCGAACCGCAGTTGCAACAGGGAAAATTCGGCTTCAGCGCGAAACGCTCGACCTGATTTCAAATGAGCAAATCGCGAAAGGCAACGTCTTTGCGACGGCACGGATAGCCGGCATTCAGGCTGCGAAGCAGACCGCGCACCTCATTCCGCTTTGCCACACGCTGCCCCTAAGCGAAGTCAAGATCGACATTGTCATATCAAACGATCACGCAGAGGTGAAATGTACTGCCCGGACTGTTGCGCAGACCGGCGTAGAGATGGAAGCGCTTAGCGGCGTAGCGGTCGCGCTGCTCACGATCTACGACATGTGCAAAGCCGTGGATAAAGAGATGGAGATGACGGATGTGCGTTTGGTTGAGAAGACCAAAAGCCCCATCACGGCGGTCTATGACCACCGGAACCAAAGCAGACGACGCTCATAGAGCGCCGCTACAATAAAGTGCAAATACAAGTTGGAATCATCACAATTTCGGACCGCGCCAGCGCCAACGAATACAAGGACCTGGGTGGGCCGGTACTCAGGGAAGCGGCGCAAAAAGCGGGTTGGCAAATTCTTTCCGAAGCGGTTGTTCCGGATGACACAGAACGCATTCAAGAAACGATTCGCTCTTTTTCACAACAAGGCTGCGGCTTGATTTTGACGACAGGTGGGACAGGCGCCGGCCCGCGCGACGTCACGCCCGAAGCGATCCGCGCGATCATGCGCGTAGAACTGCCCGGCTTCGGAGAGATAATGCGCGCTGAATCGATGAAGATCACGCCGAACTCGATCTTGTCGCGCAGCCTGGCCGCGATTGTCGATCTTTCCCTCGTGATTGCACTTCCAGGAAAACCGAGCGGCGCCGTGGAATGCCTCGGCTTCGTCGTCGGCGCAATCCCCCACGGTGTCGCCCTCGCTCAGCGCGTGCCGACTTCGTGTTGAATTGGAAGGGTGCGGTCGCCGAGCGCGCCGACGAAAATATAGCCACGACTCTGCTGGCCTGCACGACGCGCCTCACAGAGGCGCGGCTACAGCCCTTGATCTTCAGTTCGGATAAATCAGCAATCGCATTAATTGTTTGCCGTATTCAGTGAGATGCGCACTACTGTCGCGGCCGGAAATTTCGTCTCGCGTCAAATAGGAATAATCGACCGAGCCTTTCTTAATATAACTCAGCTCCGGCTGTGCTACGCCTTTATAGCTTGGTTCAATTCTTAGGGGCAGACCGGAGCGTGCGAAAGAAACTTCCCACGAAGATTTTTCGTTTCGGCCGTCACCGGTCAGCATCCAGGGATAAAGTCTCGGCAGCTCGAAGTACCGTGATTTAGGCAAGGTCACTTTGTAGAATGTTTCCTCCTCATTGAGAAACTTGGGAACGGTGAGCGATGGATTTTTGCGGAACGCGAGATAGAGGCGCGCGACATCGAGGCCGGCGAGATTGATTCCGTTGTAAATGCCATTGTGATTAGGATCATTCTTATAGAACGCGTTGTGCCACGCTTCGAAGCGATGGCTGAGCATCAGATCTAGTTCCAAGTGAAGATGCGCGCGCGACTGATTCAGTCCGGCTCCGGTGTAGCCCATCACGGCGACGCGTTGCCCGCGCTTCACCGTGTCGCCGGGCTGCACCGCGATCGAACTCAGATGGCCGTACAGACTGTAGTAGCTTGAGCCATCCCAACGGTGCTCAATCACAATGTATTTCCCATAGTTCGAGTAACCGGGGACGAGGTTTGTGTGGACGACTTTCCCATCGCCAATGGCGCGCACTTCATCGAGCGGTTCGCCGTGCGGATCGCGGTGTAGAGGTCGGATATCGATTCCTTCGTGGAAGCGGGTGTAAGACATGCCTGCCGATGTCTCAACGGGGTCACGGACAAAGCCGTATTGGCCACCCTCCCACGGCGTCGACTTCACCCCCTTGTAGTTGCGCTCGATGTATTGATAGAATGCCGGACCGCCGCCGGAGAAAAGAGCGTCATTGTCTGTCGGCAGAGCGAGATCGAGCGTTTGATGTTGCATCTGCGCCATCAGGGTGGAACGAATCAGCAAAAGCGCGAGTGTCGCGGCAATGAAATGAATCTTCACATTCATCGAATCTTAAACGAGGGCAAACTTATGAAGCTGCGCTTGGGAATGATCTGCCTGGCCGCGATTGCATCCTTGATTTCTCCAGCGTTCGCATTCGGGCGTAACCCGGAACGGCAAAAGCTGGATGAACAAACAGTTCTTCGCATCGAACATGATTGGTTAAAAGCATTGACTGAACGTGATCGCGCAGCGCTCGACCGCATTCTCGCCGAGGACTTCATGAACTCCACGTGGAAGGGAGAACTGCGCGACAAACGGCAAATGCTCGAAGGACTGGCCAAGCCTGTTAGATACTCTCAGCGCTTGGATGACTTGAAAGTTAATCTTTATCAAGAGACTGCGATTGTGAGGGGCATAAACATCGTAACCGATCAAACCGTTCGCATCCTGACGAGAATTCGCTTCACTGACGTTTTCATTTATCGGGGCGGCCGGTGGCAGGCGGTCGCCGCACAAGAGACAGAGAATAAGACCCGATGAAATCCAGCGGCCGGAGGTTCAACGTTTTGATTTTCCGATCAGCCGCCAGTCTTTTTTCATCGACTCAATGTCAGCTGCAGTCAGTCCGGAGGCGATGTAAATTTTTCCGTCGGAAATGCGCTTGTCGATCTCAAGCTCAGTGATCAGTCGCCCATTGATGAGCACAAAAAGTAGACTGCCCCGGCGCTCGATGCTTAAGGCGTCGAGTGCGATTCGTCCATGCTCATCGAGTTGAAACAGCGCACCGTAGGTTCCGTTTTTGGCCGGATAAGGATAAAAGGCTATGACATCGAGCTCTGACATGCGCGGCATTTTTTCGATCGCAACATCCTTCCCGGAGAGTTGTGCGTGAACAGATGTTGCGAATATCGTAGTATCCCGGGGATTTGCTTGTGCGTGGACGCGAAATTGGCAATGCTTTTCCTTCGCAACGCCAGCGGGCAATGCGAGCGAGAGCCAAAGCGCGAGCGCGCAGAGAGTCTTCATGCCGACTGATAAAGGGTTTGACAGGATTTGCAACGTCTGCTGTTTAACCCGCTCATGATTCGACGCGTTGTCTTGCTATTTCTGGTGCTGGCGATTGTCGGACGCGCCTTGGGCCAGGAAGCCACGCCTACCGCGACGCCGCAGAAGCGCGGCTGGCTGAGTCGTATGCTCCATCCATTTTCTTCCGCACGGATTCCGCAATACAAAGATCCGAAATTGCGCGGCCTCGCGCTCGACCTGCAGATCACGCCGCAGACTGTAAAGCTCTCGGAAGTCCGCCAACTCGGGATTAAATTGACACTGACGAATCAGTCCAAGCATCCTGTTGCCCTCGAGTTTCCGACAAACCAGCGGATCGAGATTTATTTGATGAACTCCGCTGAGCAAATCCTTACCAAATGGTCCGACAATCACGCCATTACGGAAAAACCGGCGACGGTCTTGATCAACCCGCAGGAGCACGCCGAATACAATGAAACAATCGCGACGCGCGATCTTACACCCAACAAAGTTTTTATCGCCGAAGTTTTCTTTCCCAATTATCCGGAGTTGCGCATCCGGCAAAAATTTCTGGCCGCGCCTTAGGTAGGGACGGACCGCCGGGCTATCCGTCTTCAAGCTATAATAGTTGCCAATGCTTTTTGCCGATTATCATACCCATCCACAAGGACATAGGGTGCAGCGTTATACGCAAGAGCTGCTTCAGCCATGGGTGGATCGTGCGCGCAGGATCGGGCTAAGCGACATCGCTTTCACCGATCACGATCGTTATCACGCCGGAATCGATTTCGATGAAATCGATCGTTTGCGCGAGAAAAATCTCGATCTCAAAATTCGCGCGGGCATCGAGCTGGACAACGATCCAGTACACTCGGCAGCGGGACGAAAATGGATCGAGCAGCACTGGAACAAACTCGATTTTGTTTTAGGATCCGTCCATTTCCTCGATCGCGACGACCAGATGTTCGACAATGTACCGGCTGGCGCCGAGCAAATCGACGGACGCGATATTGATGCAATTTACGCCGATTACTTTCGCCGTGTTCGCGAAATGGCAGCGACTGGGCTAGTCGATTGCCTCGCCCATTTGGATCTCATCAAAATCCATGGTCATCGACCACATGGGGAGATCAACGCTATCGTCAGTGAAACGCTCGACTTCATTCGCTTGCGCAATCTTGCGATCGAACTTTCCACCGCTGGTTGGCGCAAGCCGGTAAAGGAACTTTATCCGAGCGATCGAATCATTGAACTCACGATGGGGAAGGGGATTCCATTTACAACCGCGTCCGACGCGCATTCGCACATGCAGCTCGGCGAGAATTTCGATGGTCTGGCGCAGAAGATGTCGAATTTGGGAATTCGCGAAGTTTGCGTTTACGAAAAACATAAACGCCGAATCATAGAGACGGAGCACGAATAATTTGCGCTGATTCCGATTTGTCATTTGGATTTCGTCATTCCTTCGTCATTGGACATTCGTCATTCGTCATTGTCACAATCCCGGCACGCCGAATCCACCGGTGATTTTTGTCATCTCCGATTGCGCAAGCGCTTTGCCCTGCTCGACTGCCTGCTTTACCCCGCTCAACACAATTTCCTCGAGAAATTCGACATCGTTTGGATCGACAACTTCCTTATCGATCTTGATTGCGATCACGTCACCAGCGCCGTTCGCGGTCACTCTTACTTTGCCGCCACCCGCACTCACTTCGACAGTCTTCGTCTCGAGCTCAGCTTGTGTTTTCGCCATTTGCTCCTGCATCTTCTGCGCCTGCTTCATGAGTTTGTTCAAATTCATAATTGTGAGTCAGGATTTTATTTCGCCTTTGAACATCTCGAGTGCTTCCTGGATAAGCGGATCATTTTTGAAATCCTCAGGTCGAGAACCCTTGCCGCTAGCTGAAGTCTGCTTGGAAGGCAGTTCCGCTTTTACACTGAGCGTCACGGTCCAGTCCTTTCCAGTGATTTCATGCAAGAGGGTTTCAAGAAATTTGCGATTAGCTTGTGTGCCCAAAATTTCCATCATTGGTTTCTCATCAGGCGAAAAACCGAGCTGGAAATTGCGCCCTTCGATTCCGAGCACGCGGGCCACTGCTGCGGAATTTCGCAGGAAAGCTTTTTGCGATGGAATCTTTGCGCTGAGCTCTTCCCAAACTCGTGCGAGATCGACATCAGCGCTCGGTTCGGCCGCTTTGTATTTTGAAGGCGACTCCGCCACGCGCGTGCTTTCACTTTTGCTTTTGCTGTAACCGGGATCGGTGATCCCGGCTGGTCCAGCGTTAACGTCGCCGGCTACAGCTTTTTTCGTGTGTGATTCCTTACGGACGGCATCACCGATGCCAGCTACAGGTTGCGCCCTACCACCGTCGCGTAACGCGCTCAAGTTCTCGATTACCTCATCGAGTGTCGCTTGTCCGAGGCTCTGTATCGCTTTGATGATCGCGACTTCAAAATGAAGTTTTTTATTCGGCACCCACTTCATTCGGCCCTCGGCGGCGGCAAATTGATCGATCAACTCGAGCAAACGATCCGTCGCGATCAGGTCCGCATGCGCTGCGAGCGATTTCTGCAGATCAGGATCGACGTCTTCCTTCAGCGCGTCAGGCTTTGCCTTAAACACAAGCAGATCACGCAGATAAACGATCAAATCCGACATGAGTCGCATCATGTCCTTGCCGCTTTCAGATTGCTCGTAAAGGAGCTCAAGCGCTGCCGGGGTTTTGCCGTGCAAAACTCGTCCGGTAAGATCGACCACGGTTTGTTCGCTCGTGAATCCGAAAACATTGAGCACATCGCTCTCGCCGATTTTTTCCCCGCAGAATGCGACCAGCTGGTCGAGCATCGATTCCGCATCGCGCAGCCCGCCCTCCGCGCCACGCGCGATGGCATGCGCGGCCGCGGGCTCGAGCGTGATTTTCTCTTTTCCGGCGATGAATTGCAGGTGCTGTGCAATCAGATTTGCCGGGATGCGGTGGAGATCGAAGCGTTGACAACGGCTCAGGATTGTCGGCAAAACTTTCTGCGGCTCGGTGGTGGCGAAAATAAATTTCACATGCGCGGGCGGCTCCTCGAGCGTCTTCAAAAGCGCGTTGAACGCAGCGGGAGAGAGCATGTGCACTTCATCGATAAGATAAATTTTGTAACGGCCCTTGGCTGGCGCATAACGAACGTTGTCGCGCAATTGGCGCACATCTTCGACGCTGTTGTTGCTGGCGCCGTCGATCTCGATGACGTCGAGACTGTTGCCCGCGGCAATCTCGCGGCAGTTGTCGCACACGCCGCATGGCGTCACAGTCGGTCCTTTCACGCAATTGAGCGCCTTCGCCAGAATGCGGGCGGTCGACGTTTTCCCGATCCCGCGCGGGCCGACAAAAAGGTACGCATGCGCAAGCCGATTTTGTGCAACGGCATTCTTGAGCGTGCGCGAGACATGCGTCTGCCCGACGAGATCGTCGAACGTCTGCGGTCGATATTTTCGCGCGAAAACTTCGTAGCTCACGCGTTCAATCTAAACGGAGAAGTTAATGGTTGGTAGTTGATAGTTGATGGATTTCTTGATTTTCATGGAACGTTGAACGCTTTCTCTATGTTCGGAAGATCGACATGTGCGCTCGCGGCAATCGTGATTTTAGTCGGGACCGCTTTGGCGACCGAGCGCACAGCGTTTCACGACGCGTTGCTCGATAATCTCGTCGGCGATTGGCACGTCGAACGAAAGTTCGGCGACGGCCGGACGGCAGAGAACACGCTGCATGCCGAGTGGATGCTGGATCATCAATTCATCGAGCTGCATTATCGCGACGTGGCGACGCCGCCGAAATACGAGGCGATGGTGTTTATCGGTTACGACGCCGAGCAGCAACGCTACGTTTGTCATTGGATCGACAATTTCGGCGGACAATTCTCCGCGGTCGGCCACGGCAAGATCGACAATGAAAAACGCGCGATCGAGTTCACGTTCGATTACAAGGACGGCCCGTTCACGAACAAGTTCAGCTTCGATCCCGCGACCAAGACATGGACATCGCGCATGCGCCAGCGGGACAAGGGCGAGTGGAAACTTTTCGCCGAGGACAAATTCACGCGAATCGAAGCAAAGAAATGAACCTGCGCCGAATCGTGCTCTTGCTCCTGCTCCTTTTCGTGATCGGTCTCGATGCGCGCGAGCCGCAAAAATCTCCGCCGGCGAGACCGGCAATTGAGAGCAAACAAATCCGCGCTCGCGATCTCGGGATTCCGTTTGAAGGGACACCTGGAAAATTCAATGCGATCACTGATGTAGCTGGTGTCGAAGTGGGCTATACCACACTCGTCAGCGGAGAAGGCAGACTCGAGGTTGGCAAAGGCCCGGTGCGCACTGGGGTCACGGTTATTGTCCCGCGCGGACACGATTCGCTCAACGACCCGGTCTACGCCGGTTTCTTCGATCTGAATGGCAACGGGGAAATGACCGGCACAGCGTGGCTTGAGGAGAGCGGCTTCCTTGAGGGACCAATCGTTATTACCAACACGCACAGCGTCGGAGTCGCGCACGATGCGGTGATTGCCTGGCGTATCAAATATGGAGAAGCCGATAAGACTGGCTACTGGTGGAGCTTGCCTGTGGTAGCCGAAACCTGGGACGGTTGGCTCAATGACATTAATGGCTTTCACGTTAAACCAGAAGATGTCTGGCACGCGCTCGAGTCGGCTCACGGTGGCGCAATCGAAGAGGGGAGCGTTGGCGGCGGAACCGGAATGATCTGCTACGAGTTCAAAGGCGGAAACGGGACAGCCTCGCGCAAGATCGACATCCGCGTTTCGAAAGATGCTCCGCCAGGAAGTTTTATCGTCGGCGTGTTTTTACAGGCGAACTTCGGTCGCCGTGCGCAACTCACGATCGCGGGCGTACCGGTCGGCAAGGAAATTCCGGGTGAAGTTTACAAAGAAGAGACCGGCTCGTGCATCGCTGTGGTCGCCACGGATGCGCCGCTGTTGCCAAATCAATTGAAACGACTTGCCCGCCGGGTGTCGCTCGGCCTGGCCCGGACGGGAACGATCTCTGGAAATGGCTCCGGCGATTTGTTCATCGCCTTTTCAACTGCGAATCCGAACGTCGCAAATCCAGATCAAGTCATACATGACGTGCAAACAATTCCCAATGATCTTATGGACCCGCTCTTCATCGGCGTTGTGCAAGCCACAGAAGAAGCGGTCGTGAATGCGTTGCTCGACAACCACTCCATGACGGGCCGCGACAATCATCGCGTCGATGCGCTTCCGCACAATCGCATGCGCCAGCTGCTGAAAAAATATAATCGGCGCCAATAAAGTCATCACATAGCTGGCGTCAGAATGCTTTGAAAATAGCCCAGCCCCGAAAGTTTTTGGGGCTGGGTCCATGGATAAAAAGACGAGCAGGCTGCCGTTCCTTT
>VBQB01000286.1 GCA_005887855.1 Verrucomicrobiota bacterium
CACCTTTGCCTGGTTCGTGTTCTTATTTTGGAGATATGCGCGTGCCAATTGATATTTGATGAGGGCAGCGTCCGGATAGGTCTGGTCGAGTCGCTCCAAAACTTCGACCGCTTTTTTTGTGTCGCCCTTTGCCAGCAGCACCTCGCTTTGCAGTCTGCGGCCATCGATGTTTTCCGCGTCGCGACCAAAAACATTTTCAAGAAGCGAGAGGGCCTCGTCGTATTTCTTGTCCTTGAGGGCAAGCTCGGCCAGCAAGGTCCAGGCCGGGAGATAATCCGGCGCCTGCCTGGTTATGTCGGTGGAAATTCTTCTCACTTCCTCGGCATCACCGGTGGCGGACTTGAACGCGGCGTATTTCAAGCGCTCAATTGATCGAACCGGCGCAAGGTCTGCCGCTTTCTTAAATTCTTCGCCGGCTTGTTTCTGGTCTTTCTGAAATAGATACAAATCTCCCATCGCCATGTGCGCAGTGGACGATTTGGGATCGACAGTGAGCGCCTGCCGGAGTGCGTTGACCGCCGCGGCCGGGCCGCCCTTGCGGAAAAACAGATTCGCCGAAGCGAGGTAGAAAGAAACGTCGTTCTTTTTGGGGAATTTCTGGAGCTGTTCCCCGGCTGCCTCAATGTCTTCTTTGCTTCGCGCCGCTTCAGTCAAAACGATAATGGCATCGCCATTGTCCGGGAGTTGCTCGAGCACTTTAACTGCTTCGTTCTTTGCGTCAGCGAACCGTCCCATGGCCACATAACAACGGGCCAGCCGTATTCGATTTTGAGCGTTGCTCGGATCGAGCACGCTCGCTCTGACCAGAAATGCACCGGCGCGCAGCGGCGCTCCTTCGTCCTGCCACATCGCTCCGACTCTTTCGAATGCGAGCGCGTTTGCCGGATCCAGCTGCAGCACGTTGAGATAGCTCAGCTTGGCTTTGTCATAGTTGCCCGCTTTAAAATAATTGTCGGCCTCGGCAAGAAGGCGTCCTTTCCTGGCTTCCTTGGAGCAGGCGGTAATGAGCGTGGCTGCTAAAATAAGCGTCACGATTCTGAATAAGATTTTCGATGTTTGCATGTGTTCGACGGTTTCGATCTCAGTTGATGTTTGTATTTCCGCGCTATTTGGCAATGCCGAGTTTTTCCATTAGTTCGTAAAGGGTTGGCCGGCTGATCCCGAGATCGGCAGCTGCGGAAGTAATTCTACCGGAGTTTTTCTTGAGCGCTTGCTGAATCAGTTCGCGTTCGACCTGCTCGCGCGCTTGTTTGAGAGTCGCTGCAGACGAGGGTGCCACGTCGTGGTCCTGCTCCAACTCGAGGTCTTTTGCGGTCAATCGCGATCCGCTGGCCATGATGACGCCTCGTTTCACGCGGTTTTGAAGTTCGCGCACATTGCCAGGCCATGAATAACGGGTGATTGCACGCAGCGCGTCGGGCGCGAATACCAGCTTTGTCCGACCGTTCTGGGCGGCGTATCTTTGCAAAAACTCGCGGGCCAGGAACACGATATCTTCGCCTCGTTCACGAAGTGGCAACAGGCGGATCGTGATAACGGCAAGACGGTAATATAGATCCTCGCGAAATTTTCCGCTGTCGATCATTTGTTTTAGATCGGCATTCGTCGCGGTGACAAGCCGCGTGTCGATTTGAATTTCCCGTCTTCCGCCCACGCGTTGTAAGCGCTGTTCCTGAAGAAACCGGAGGAGCTTCACCTGAATGGCTGGCGGAAGTTCGCCAATCTCATCCAGAAACAGGGTGCCGCCACTGGCTGTTTCCATCATACCCTTGCGCTGAATGTGAGCACCGGTAAAGGCGCCTTTTTCGTGGCCGAAGAGTTCGCTCTCCAGAAGGTTTTCGGGAATGGCGTTGCAGTTGATCGCGACAAAGGGGCCGTCCTTGCGCGCACTGCGGCGATGAATCGCCGCTGCGGCCATCTCTTTGCCAGTGCCACTTTCGCCGAGCAAGAGGACCGGAGCATTCGTCGCGGCTACCTTGCGAATGAAAGCAAAGACTGCCTGCATTTGTGGACTGGTGCCGAGCATGTCTTCAAACACATCGGAACGCTGGCTCTGTTGTAACTCGCGGTATTCTTTTTCGAGTTCCACCACGTGGATGCATCGCCGAAGAAGCAGCCTCAATTCCTCCATCTCCACTGGCTTGCACAAGAAGTCGTAAGCCCCCGCGCCAACCGCCTGGAGGGCGTTCTGTTTTTCGCCCTGTCCGGAAATAATGATGACTTTGGCCATACTATCGACGGCGAGTAAGTCGGACAACACGGCCAATCCTTCGTCGCATTCATTAGGCCGGGGTGGGAGGCCCAGATCCAGCAGTGTCGCCGCCGGGGGGTTGGCCTCAAAGACTTCAAGCGCTCCTCTTCGGTCTTCGGCGAAATGAATTTCGTAATCCTCGCTCAGTGCCCATTTCATCTGCGTCCGGATCGCTTCGTCGTCATCAACAATGAGCAATTTGGGTTTCATGCTGCTTGGCGTTTCAGGGGCAGCATTATCCGGAATGTTGTGCCGGCGCCGGGTTCGCTTTCTACTTGAATCTTTCCCCGATGCGCTTCGACAATCATCTTGGATTGAAACATACCGATGCCAAGTCCCTTCTTCTTTGTTGTCTGAAAGGGACGGAAAAGAGAGGCCCTTAGGAAAGCCGGGCTCATCCCGCATCCATTGTCGGAGACCGAAAGGATTGCCCAACCGTCGCTTTGACTCGTCTCAATTCTCACCTCGCCTCCTACTCCGAGTGCGTCGCGGGCATTGAGAAGCAAATTAGTGATTACACTACCGAATTGATCCCGGTCCACCTTGAGTTTTGGCTCCAGGTGAAGCTCCTTCACGACGTTTATTTCCGGCGCGCCGTTTAAGACTTTAAGCGCGTCAGCAACAAGCAGATTAAGGTCCAGTTCCACAACTTTGAGTTCAAGGTGTCGCAGGGCGCCGACGCGGCTGATAAGCTGGTTGATACGGTTTGTGGTTTCACCGATCCCGCGCAAGGCGTCTTGTCGAAAAATGGGGTCATCAAAATGCAGAGGCAGATTCTGAAGCGTCAGACTCAGGGTTGAGGCCGCGTTTTTCAAATCATGAACGAAGAATGCGGAGATGGCTTGAAAGGCCTCCAGTTCCTTTCCCCGCATAATCTCTTCGGTAAGGCTAAGGTTCACCAGACCCATTGCAATCTGGTCCCCCATGCATTTCAGCAGATCCAGTTCTTCAACGGTGTAGGGAACGCCACCGACGCGATCTGCCAGGATGGCCATGCCCATGCAGCGATCTCCCGTCCATAAAGGCGTACAAACCCGATTTCCTCCAGTGCGAAATTGACTCGAACTGATTTGTCTCAAGCTCTCGGCATAATCGCCTTTCGCTTTTTCCAAATCAAAAGGTTTGGAAAGCGCACGAATACTCGTTAGATTCGGCTCCGAGCCGGCCAGGTTTGGGAGCGCGTCGTTGGCCTCACGTTCTGATCTCGAGGTGGACGCTGCGAAGGCGAGCCGGTCGTGTTCATCAAATAGCCAGATAGTGACCGACAAGACATTAAAGGTCTCAGAGATCAATTTTGCGGCTGCGGCGCACAGGCCGGATTGATCGACCACGCTGGACATGCATTGGGTAAAGCGCGTCCATATCTGGCGGAAATCATACTGCGGCCTTTCAAAATGGCGGCTAACAAAAGACCGGATATTTTGCCGAATCCGATTTGAGAGTAGTAGCACGGCCAGGAGGGCAAAGCCCAGCAGCACCACGAACGCTTGGAGCTGGAAAGTTGCCGACCCGCCAGCCCGCGCTACGACTTGGGCAAGCACGCCGACAATGAAAAGGTATGCCCCTGCCAGAAGCACCGTCAGCGAAGTGCGCAGAACGGCATGGGACGGATAAACGTCGATTTCGGCGAAACCACTCCGAAGAAAAGCCACCACGATGAATGTACACCCAATCAGCAGCGCCCCTGTTTCGACGTCGATTAAGGCCATGATGTCTCCAGAAAAAAGCAGCGCCTGGCTTAAGGTGTAAATCCTGGCTCCGAAGACGATCCCGAGGCCAAGAACCATAAACTTTATCCTCCACTGCATCGTTCCGACAGCCGATCGGAAGGTCCTTTCGAGATTCACAAGAACCAGCACCGCGGCCATGAGCAGAAGGCCATTCAGTGTTTTGGCCGCTGCATGAGAGCTGATCCACCAATTTCCGCCAGACTCGTTGTCAGGAAAAATCGGCGCCAATTGCTCCCGGAAAATCAGGGACACGCCTACCGGGAGTAAAAACGCCGCCAGGACGAGAAATCGGGATCTCACCGGAAATTCGCGAGAGTTTCCACGCGAATACGTGAGGCTAAAGCAAAGCCAAATCCCCGGCAGAAATGACTTCGTTATCAGGGTAAGAGTTTCCCAAAAAGCCGCCCTTTCAGGAACAAGCGCATCGTGCCATAGCGCGCCGAACAGACTTTCCAGCGCGAAAGTCAGCATCCCGGCCGAGAAACACCAGGTCGCAAACGAACGGCGCTTTCGGCAAGCCGCAGCCACGGCCAAGGCGGCACTAAATGTCGCGGCGGCCAAAGCTAGCGCCGAGTTCGGGCTCACAATTCCCTCCAAGCCAATGTAATATATGGCATCTTCAATGCAGCTCAAGCTGCGGTCCAACTCTCCGATCGATAACTAAAAGTAAAATCGAGACCTCATTCGTTCAACAAGACACGCGTTCCGGGCGCGAACCGTAGCGAAATTTGAGTCAAGCTCACCTAAGATCACACCGAAGATGAGGTCGAGTGTTACACCGTGCACACGCACTTCTACGGAAACTGGAAGGCAAACCAGAAAAAATGGAATCAGCGAAAGCATGAAAAAGACGGGCCCGCCGCGGCGGTGGATTAGACTGTGAATCATCTGCGGGCCTACATTCACGCAAAGAAGCCCGATGACGAGGATGCGAAATCCGTTCCGTAAAATGCCGAGAGGAATGACGAAGGCGACAAGCGCAAAACGCCGCCACCGCGTCTTCAAGAATAAATTGGCGGCCAGAATGCTGGTCAGGAGAAGCACCCAGCTTGATCGAATACCGCTGCATTCCTGTGCAACTTCGATCGTGATGTTCGGCAATTGGAAAACAGCGCCCGCCCGGAGAAAAGGCGTGCCGCTGAGGTGGAAAAGAATATTCGCTACCTCCGCCGCGGCAGATTTCGAAGCCGTTTCCAGCGCATCTCTCATCGCATCCGGCATCGGCACCATGAAAATGAGGTAGGCGACGGGAAAAGCGGCTGCTCGCATCCAGCCACGTCCGAAAAAGAAAAAACCTCCCGCCGCAAGACAACAAAGGAACGACAGGGTCAGCAGCGCGAGGTAGTCATTGTAGGCCGGCGCTCGTCCCGCGAAATCCAACCAGTAGGTGCACACCAAAACGCCGAGACCGCCAGCCAGGGACACGATCGCGAGCGGAAGATCGATAACGTACTTTTTCGGTAATTGATCACGCCGGAGGTAAAGCAGGTAAGCACAAACGAACGGTACCAATAAAATGTATGAATGCAGCTGGCTCCCGGCTGCGTGATTTATCAGCCCCAAGAGCGGCTGGGCGAAAGCTGCTAGCAGCACAACCGCAAAACACGCGCCTCCCCAAAACCGCCATTTCCGGCTCTGCTTCAGCGGGGTAGATCCGGAGATGTTCCCTGTTTGCGTGGGAATGATCGTTTCGCGAGCAGCAGCGTCTTCTTGTGAGGACGACATTTCTAAATTGTTTCTCCCACAACTGATTTCAAAAGCAAAATCAACCGATTCTCAATAGGTGAAGCTCAGTCCGGCGGAATAACGATTCCGCGAGTAACCGGGATTCGATTCTAGTGAACTCTGCATGGTATGCTGGTAGTCAACGTGCAGGGAGAAACGCTTATTAATCCTATAAAGAAGACCGAGAGAAAACTGGAGGGAATCCTGGGTCCCCACGGAGGTGGTTCCGGACGAGCCACCTTGATTGTCATCATGATGATAATAAAATCCGGTCGTCGAGTGAAGCCGCGAGGTTAGGTTGTACGTCAGGTTCACGCCGGTTCGGATCGTAGTGCGGTTCGACACGTTTGCCGCAGTGGGCGATTCGTATCCATAACTTGTCGTCCAGTCCAGTGAGTGGTTGCTACTCGTGTAAGCAAGCCGACCTTCAAAGTAAGGGTTGACCGTATTCCCATCGTTTTCGAGCGAGCGAAATGATGGACCACCGCGCGCGTCAAATCTCAGGTGCTCAGTCAAATGATGATCGACACCGACGAGGACATAGTGAGTAATGGAATTGTTGGTGGCCGTCTCGTAATTTATTGTTTGAAAACGATATTCGCCAATCAGTTCCGTGCGTTTCGTCAGACTAAATCTAAGCGCTTCGCCAAGCGTGTTGTCGACCCGGTTCTGAGATGTTCCAACGGACGACGACGACGACTCATACTGAACGCTTCTGAACGTGTAGCTTGTTACCATGGCAAATCGCGGAAACCAGTGATAGGTGACCGAAAGAACATCACGGCTCGGTCTGGTAAGCGGCGTAAACGTCAGCACGGAAGGAAAGTCGTGTCGAGAAGTTATGTGTGAGCGCCAAAGTGACGGTGCCGTCCTTATCGTCCGTGCCCACATCGAAAAACTGGGCAAAGCGTCCGACTGCAATCAGACGGAGTTCTGACCGTTCCCTGGGGCGATCATAAGACAGGACAATGTTTTCCCTCGCGAAAAATGAGCTTTGACCACTTGAGCCCGTGGTAGTGTTGCTCCCGAGAACGTGGTCGTCGTAACCGATGTCCACGCCGGCTGTGATTTCAAGCGGAACAGATCGCCCCCCACTCACACCGGCCGTTTCTGACGAACCCGCCGCGTATTGAGCCATTGCTTCAGTGACTGGATCCAGCAAACAAGCGGCGAACAGGAGCGCGAAAGCGAGCGGATCAACGCGATTACGGGTCCGGTGAATTCGACATGGCGAAATCATGTCTGTTTGCAAGTCGCGCCCTGCCGGCACCTCAAATCAAAACAAGCTGCGCGAGATGTAGATCACGTCCCCGTCCT
>VBQB01000273.1 GCA_005887855.1 Verrucomicrobiota bacterium
AAAAAGCGCGCGAAGTTCACATGATGGAAAGCGAAAACATTCTCGACCTTCGCCGTTGGTGGCTGGAGCGGATGATGACTGGGCCGGCGCCGCTTCTCGAAAAAATGACGCTCTTCTGGCACGGCCATTTTGCGACCAGCGTACAAAAAGTGAAAGACGCGTACTGGATGTGGCTGCAAAACGACACACTGCGTCGCAACGCCTTGGGAAATTTCGCCACGCTCGTCAGAAAAATATCACGCGACCCGGCAATGATGATCTATCTCGATCTTCACCAGAGCCGCAAAGAGCATCCAAATGAAAATTGGGCGCGCGAGTTGATGGAGCTTTTCACCGTCGGCATCGGCAATTACTCCGAGCAGGACGTTCGCGAAGCGGCCCGCGCCTTTACCGGTTACAGGGTCGACATGACGACACAGCAATTTCGCTTTACGCCGATGCAGCAGGATCATGGGCCCAAAAACGTCATGGGCAGAACCGGTGCACTCAACGGGGACGATATCATCGACATCCTCGTCAACAAGCCTGTCTGCGCGCAATTCATCGGCCGAAAGTTATGGCGCTTCTTTGTCGAGGATGAACCATCGCCGCAAATAGTCGACGCAATTGCGAGCAGCATTCGCGCGCATAATTATGAGATGCGACCGGTGCTGCGCGAAATTTTCAGTTCCGCGGAATTTTATTCCGATCGCGTAATGCGGACGCAAATCAAGAGTCCGATTCAGTATTTGATCCAAACCTCGAAGCTCCTCGAGATGCAACTCCCCTCACCAATTGTCGCGCAAAACGCGATGCGACAAATGGACCAGATTCTTTTCGCGCCGCCCAATGTGAAAGGCTGGGACGGCGGCAAGGCGTGGATTAGCACATCGACACTGTTATTTCGCTACAACTTCGCAAGCTACCTGATCAATGGCGACGCCATGTCGCCTGCGAATGCTCCGCAACACTGCCAAGACGCCGATCTCGGTTTTCGTTGTCCTACCCAGTTGACCGAGCAAATTCGCCGCGATCCAATCGACATTAACAAAATCATTCCGGCTGAACTCCGAGAAAAGCCGGGGGAGCTTGTCGATCTTTTGAGCGCGCGACTTTTTCAAGTTCGTCCGCCGGACAAAGAAACGAACGCTTTTGTGCGATATCTCGAAGCGCGCAAACCAGACACAGGCGATGAAACGATGCGTGGACTTGTGCATTTGATGATGAGCACCCCGCGGTTCCAATTAGCCTAACGAATTTTGAAAACGACGTTGCAAACACGGCGACAGTTTCTGCGCACCTCCATGCTCGGAGCGGCCGCAACCTGGACGCTTCCAGTTTTCCTCGAGAAAACGTTTTTCGCGCTCGACGCGATGGCGGCGGACGCGCTTACCCAAACTTTAACCGGCAAGGATGGAACGATCCTCGTCGTGTTGCAGATGGCCGGCGGAAATGATGGACTCAACATGGTTGTCCCTTACGCGGACGATGCATATCATCGCGCGCGCCCGCATCTCGGATTTGCGGCCGACAAAATTCTCAAGATCGACAATTACCTTGGACTCAATCCCAAACTCACCGGATTGAAGGCGCTTTTTGACGAAGGTCATGTCGCGATTGTTCAGGGGGTTGGTTATCCAAATCCAAATCGGTCGCATTTTCGGTCGACGGAAATCTGGCAGACCGCATCCGATGCTGATCGCAACATCAGTGATGGCTGGCTCGGACGTTACTTCGACAACTGTTGTACGGGCGCCGATCCGACGGTCGGCGTCGCCATCGGCGAGGAAACGCCGCAATCTTTTGCAGCGAAAACACCAACCGGCGTCACGTTTTCGCGACCGGAACAATTTCGGTGGCGAACATCCGAGCCGAACAACGGCCACATGAGCGCCGAGGAAATGTTCTTCCGCCAGCTCAATGAGTTGGAAGCGAGCGAGGAGAGCGCGATCATAACGACGGATGGCGCTTCGATCGGCGCGATTCCAGGTAAAGCGAAAAACGACTTGAGCACGATGGATTTTTTGCAGCGCACCGCGCTCGATGCGCAATTGAGCTCCGACAAAATCCTGGCGATCGCGCGCAAGTACAAACCGACCGTGCCGTACCCGCAGGGCCGGCTCGCCGCCAGCTTGAACATCATCGCGCGCATGATTGCGGGTGGATTGCCGACGCGCGTTTACTATGCCAGTCAGGGCGACTTCGACACGCATGCCGGCCAGATGAATGCGCACGAGCGTTTGATGGGCGAGTTCAACGACGCGGTCACGGCATTTGTCGCCGACTTGAAACAGCAAGGAAATTTTGAACGCGTCTTACTAATGACGTTCAGCGAATTCGGCCGGCGCGTCGCGGAAAATGCGAATGGCGGGACCGATCACGGCGCGGCCGCGCCGCTGTTTGTTCTCGGCGGCGCTGTGAAACCCGGATTATTTGGCAAGCATCCGAGTCTTGTCGATCTTGACCACGGCGACCTGAAATTCAACACGGATTTTCGCAGCGTTTACGGAACCGTGTTGGATCGATGGTTGAAAGCGCCGAGTGAGAAAGTGCTTGGGCGAAAATTTCGGGCGCTGGCAATTGTTTAGGGCAACTCCTCCAAAAGCGGACTGCATATAAATCAACAGTTTTATAGGTATGCGCTTGGGGTTTTGATTTCCTCCTCTACAAAAAACCAAACCACGGTTTCGCGGGATGATTTTGTTGGAAACAAAACGTCGATCGTTGCCCAGATTTTTCGTGTCTTAGCCGAAGATGGATTCCAGCGGAAGGCCAGGATTGAGGTGCCTTGTAGCGAGCCATTCGCTGTTATAAAGCGTCGACTGGTACTTGTGCCCTGAGTCGCAGAGAATCGTGACGAGTGTCTGGCCTCGGCCACGCTCTTTCGCGAAACGGACAGCACCGGCGACGTTGATCCCGCTGGAAAGTCCCAGGAACAGACCTTCTTCGCGCAGAAGCCGGTAGACGATGGTTAACGCAGTCTGGTCATCGATGCGGTAAGCTTTATCAACCGTGATGCCTTCAATGTTTTTCGTCACACGTCCTTGCCCGATGCCTTCCGCAATCGAGTCTCCGTCGTTGGTATCGGTGTTGCCATTGGTGAACCAGGACCACATGGCAGCGCCATACGGATCGGCGCATACCGCGGCAACATTGGGATTTTGTTCCTTCAGGTAAAGTGAAGCGCCAGCGAGTGTGCCGCCGGTGCCGACAGAGGCAACAAAAGCGCCTACCTCACCGCTGGTTTGTTTCCAGATTTCCGGGCCAGTGCTGCGGTAATGGACTTCACGATTAGCAGTGTTGTCGAACTGGTTCGCCCAAAACCAGCCACGCTCCTGAGCGAGCCGTCGCGCGATGTGATTGTAATTCTCCGGATCCCTATAGGGCTTCTCAGGCACGGCGATGACTTCTGCGCCGAGCGTGCGAAGCAGACTTAGTTTTTCAGGCGACTGAGTTTTGGGAATGACGATGACTATCTGGTAACCTCTGGCGCGACCAATCACGGCCAGACCGATGCCCGTGTTACCGGCAGTGCCCTCGACGATCGTTGCGCCTGGCTTGAGCAGACCGTGTTGTTCGGCATCGGTGATGATCCCGTAGGCCGCACGATCCTTTACCGAGCCGCCGGGATTCATGAATTCCGCCTTTCCGAGAATCTCACAGCCTGTCAGTTCGGATAGACGACGCAATCGGATCAACGGTGTGTTGCCGACGTATCGATCAATGCCTTGGTAGCGTGCAATGCTCATGATACCTCCATAACATTTGCCAAATTCTCATGCGAACGGCCAAAAAATCAGTGCCTTTTCCCGATAGACAGCGGCTCGGCGAGTTTTCTATTGTCGATCCAATGCTGGGCCAGAGTCAGGATTTTTTTCCAGCTCTGGGAGAGTTTTGAGAACTTGGGCCGGCGAATCTCGGAGAAGAATGATGAAAGGCGATTGATTTTGATAAAAGCGACGCGCATGAAATTCGCAGCAGTGTTTATATTCATTTTCCTTGTGCTTGCATCGCAGACATTCGCGGTCTTGCGCCCGCTCTTTCCGGTCAAACCAGAGCCGCCACTTCGCGGCGGAGCGATCGTAATAGGAGATGAAATAATTCAATGCGCGTCCAAAGCCGCCTTAAACTTGTGAGACCAGCGGATTGCTAGTTCGTTTACAGCGCAGTTTTAAGTACACAGCGGCATAGAGGGGTTGGCTACGCAAGACATATCCCCCGAGCTAGAGCCCGATCTCCCGCTCGAGATCGCACACGTCCTGTTAATCGATGTGGTCGGTTACTCGAGACTGCTGGTCAATGAGCAGATTGAGTTAATGCAAGATCTCAACCAAATCGTGCGAAACACCGAATGTTTTCGGGCCGCCGAAACCAAAGGTAAACTGATCCGGGTACCAAGCGGAGACGGGATGGCGCTCCTTTTTTTCCGCAGCCCTGAAGAACCGGTGCGATGCGCTCTCGAGATTAGCAGGACCCTGCAAGATCATCCGCACATTCAGGTGCGGATGGGAGTTCACAGTGGCCCAGTCAATCGAGTGACCGATGTGAACGACAAAACGAACATCACGGGATCAGGAATCAATGTGGCCCAGCGGGTGCTGGATTGCGGCGATGCGGGGCATATTCTTTTGTCCGGACATGTGGCGGGCGATTTGGCCGAATACCGGCACTGGCAACCGCACTTGCATGACCTGGGCGAGTGTGAAGTGAAGCACGGATTGCGCCTACACCTCTTTAACCTCTACAAAGAGAATCTTGGCAATCCCCAAGTCCCTGAGAAGCTCAAGCGAGGAAA
>VBQB01000274.1:0-7447 GCA_005887855.1 Verrucomicrobiota bacterium
AATTGATCAAGCCGTTGCAGCGTCTCCAGTTTTTCTTCATCAGATAATTTGATCGGAAAAACAAGCGCCATGGCCAACGCTTCACCGGTTAATTCATTACGAAGCGCCGCGCCATACCAAGCGCACCGAGGGCCGCCCCAAGCAACATTACCGTGGTGCCGCCGTCCGGAACCTGACCACCGCCACCTGGGCCAAAGAGCGTCCACCCCGAAAGGCCATATCCGCCACCCGTGGCAGGAATCGTAATGATTCCACTTAGATTACCGACGAACCAAACTTCAGAACCGTAATTTGGGCCGTCGTACTTGGCAAACAGGTATGAATATAAATCGGTGCCAAGATCTATAGTTGTACCGGTGCCGTTTAGAGCAAGTACGGCAGGTTGGGGCAACGGACCAAAATCATTATTTGAGCGAAAGTAGGTCTGGCCGTCGGCCATATCTGAGGTGCCAAGGGCCATGCCAATCAAATGGTTGACATAGATTGTTCTGAAATCATCACCGGATGGTATGCCGAACTCCACGAAGCCCAACTCTTGGTTGTCACCGATGGTAAGGGCCCTGGCATTGGTGCTGAATGCAAGCATTACGGCACAAAAGGCCGCGGAAAGTACCGCTAGTCTCTTTGAGGAAATCATTTTTAATTTTATAGGGAATTTCATGTTCTCCCTTCCTTCTCCGGGAACTACGGGGCGAAGTTCTGGAAAAAGTTAAAAAGGCCGAAACACAGACTTCTCAGCCTGTTCGCCAGCAGAGTTGCATTCCGCTGGGGCAAAAACCGTGGACAAGATGTCCGCCAGCCGCAACGGACCAGGATAAGCGGGATAAGAAGCAGACCGCGCCGCAAAGCGAACGGGGTGAAGTTTTCGTTTCCATAAAACAAATCTTTCCGTTCCCCGATTGGCTAATTCTGCGACTGCAGGTTTGAAAAAGAGGGAGAAGCTGTCGGGAGAAGCGCCCTCTCCTGGATTCAGATCTTGGTTTCCGGAAATTCTGCAAAAAGTCTCTACCATCTTATCAAGATGGGAAACGCTTTCCGTCGCCGCGATGTGTCCTGGCGGTCGAAGCGTTCGAAGGAACACGCCAATCATCGGCACGTCGAAGCGCATATCTTGATCGATCATAGTTGTCCCATTGAAGAGGTGAATCACGGCGTCATGTCACCGCCATATAAGACGCACGAGTAAGCGAGCAATTTCAAAGAGTAGTAATTTTACTTTTTTCGTCGTGCCGAGTGCCTGTTTCTTGATAACGTCCCAACATGCCCGCAGATTGGTTAGCGTCGGTGGCACAATCGCCTGCAGGGGACCACCTAGTGCCTACGCTCCTACGTCGCTTCGGCTTCAAACGGCGACTGAAGCGTGGGCGTTAGATATCGGAACCCATTCCCATGCAAACCGAAATATTCGCACTTTGTGACGCCGCGACCGTCACTGCGGGAAAACTAAACATCCTGGGATCATTCGACACGATTTGGGCTCAATCGTTCCCGTGCAACCATCCACTGTGTGCCGTTGCCTGTAAGCTGCGATTTGATGTCGGCGAGGAAGGACGTCATTTCCTCGAAATGCACTTTTGCGATCCAGACATGCGGCCAGTTCTCGCGCCGATACGCCAAGATTTTGAGATCAAGATTCCAGGTCACCAGTCTCAGACGCACATTCATGTCTGGCAGCATCTCGGGTTTCATCTTGAGCGGCCCGGAGACTACTACTTCGAGCTTAAAATTGACGGTGAGACCAAAAGCCGGATTCCGTTGTACGTCGTTCAAGTGCAGCGACGCTAAGGTCTAATTAGTCCCGTACTTAACGGCCAACCGCCGTTATGAAATGAATGCCTTCGCGTTTTAGTCTTGATCGCTTGTTTCGGGTCTGTCGCTCTCGCCGACGACAAGAGCAGCTACACTTCATCCGCGATTGAAAAGCAAAAGACTATTCGCAGGTAGAGCCAACGCGGCGGAGTAGCTAAAGCCATGCATGGGAATGTCGTCCGCGGAAACTCCTCCCGCGTTCCCAATTACTTGCGGGTTAACCCAATTATCGTAAACGTCGCTGTTGAATACTTCGCGCCAGCCACGACCTCTAGGAAAACCGATGCGATAGCCGTAGCGGTTAAAGTTCGCGAGGTTTACTACAACGATTACGTCCTGCCCTTCGCCTGGCACCCACCGGTGGAACGCCAGGACACGATTCTCGTCATGCGCGTGCATCACGCGAAAGCCCTCGTCTCGCAACGCCGGTAGCTGCCAGCGTAACTGAATCAATTCTCGAGTAAAACGCAGGAAATCGCGCATAGCCGAATCGGTTGCGCTTAAGCCATCCCAGTATATCCGGAGTTCGGGATGCCCTGGGACGTCGTCAGACCATTGCTTGTCCTCGAGAAATTCCTGCCCCATGAAGAGCATCGGAATACCCGGTGAAGTCACGACGAGACCGGTCGCAACGCGCGAGCGGCTGCGCGCCCACCAGGAATGCGGATTCGAAGGATCGGCAAGTCGCGGGATCCGATCCATCCGGTTGTGATCGTTAGAATCCTTGGGCTGCATCACGAGGTCGTGGTTCTCAATTCCCTGCACGCCACACCAGAAATTCGGAAAACCTGACGACATCGCGTAAGGCAATGCGCAGGCCGTCTGTCATTGTTGTATGGAAGCCTGCCCCGCCACTAGACGTTTCCTTCACCACCCATGGATTGACCGGCCAATATTCGGCGTGCTGCAACCCGCCCGGCTTATGCGTGCGAAGCGTGCCAGTGAGCGCCTGACAAAAATCCCAGCCTCTGCCGTTGCCATTGCTGTCGATCACACTGACTTCGTCATAGCGGAAGCCGTCAACGCGATACTCGTCGAGAAAGAAAAGCGCGTTATTAATGAGAAACTGCCTGACCCCATCATTTTGGAAATTAAAAACATTTCCGCCCGCCCAACCTTTGTCGGAGAAGAAGAGCGAGTTCCAGTACTGCGGTGGAGTATCTTCCGATCCATTCTGGCGATCAAAAAACCACAAGCTTTCAGTTCCGAACCCGCCCCCGGCATGGTTGAAGACAAGGTCTAGAATAACGGCGAGCCCGTAGCAGTGGCAGAGATCGATGAGCGCCTTAAGTTGGTTCATTCCACCGGTGAGATACTCCTCTGCAAAAGGGGAAAGCCCCTTCGCCTCGAGCAATTCATTCGCGCGCGCGACATAGGGGCCGAGGCGATCCTCACTCACGCCAAACGCCATCTCGGGAGAAAAATAATCGGTGCCGTTATATCCTAGACTGAAGTCGCCGGGGAATTCCTGAATCGGCATTAGTTGTAACACCGACACACCCAGGTCGGCAAGGTACGGGATCTTATCCATCACATCCAGGAAGGTCCCGGCGTGTGGCGGCCAATGCGGCGCGTAGAATGCGCCGACGTGCAGCTGGTAGATGAGAAAATCCGAGAACTGCGGTGTCACAAATCTGGTCTCGTGCCAGCGAAAGTCCGGCTTCCGCACGATGCAATTCGAACTATCGTTTGTGAGCTCACGCGCATACGGATCGCGTTTGTAGCCGGGACCTGCCTGACCGTCGATCCAGAACTTGTAATATTGTTGATCCTGCACGCCGGGGATAAAACCGCGCCAGTGACCGCTGCCATCCCAAATTAGCGCGGCATCGTCGCGAATTTCAAAGTTATTGAAATCGCCGCGGACGTGGACTGCGCTGGCATTCGGTGCCCAAACTCGAAAGGTTGCGCCGTCGGCGACGAGATTGGCTCCCATCGGCATACTGGGGCTAACGTGACTAAGGGAAGCGGGAATGATAAGCCTTTAACCGCTTTGCCCGACTCCAACAACCGGCATTTGTTTCAAACTGGCGGTCCCACTTGCTCAGTCTCGCAGCACGTTCGAAAATTTCGGTCTGTTTGATCAGCTTTTGCGACAACATCCCGCAAAGATCGCTACGACGGAACCGAATCGAATTTTGTCGCCATCCTTCAACTCAGCGTCATTGTCAGTAATAGAAACGCCATTGACCTGTGTCCCGTTTGTTGAATGCAAATCTTTCAGCAGATAAGAGTCGTCGAATCTCGCGATTATTGCGTGCTGCGCTGATACCGCCGGATTGTCAATGACTATGTGGTTCAGCGGAGCGCGGCCAATCGTGGTAACGTCGCCAACTAACTTATGCGTTACGAGATCAACTCCGTCGCAATTCAGAATCAGGCGAGCCATCTCGCCTCCAATTTCGCCGGAGCCTGCCTTGTTGTCGATTCTAAATAGCTTTTGAGATCATGTTTCGGTGTTATGTTTCACCCCCGTGAGATGGGCGACGAGCCGGGCATCGTTGTTGCTGAAGTAACCGGAAAACCGCAGTGGTGTCAGCTTCGCAAAGTGTTTTCAGTTGAACGAAAACAAAATTCGCTTTTCACATTCGCTCTGCCAAAACGCTGAAGGTCAATCAACGCGAAGATCATGCGGTGGTTTTTCCTGATTGCAATTGACGGTTGGAAATTGGAAATTGGCAATTCTTCACGGGGTCTTAGCTCAGTTGGTAGAGCGCCTCAATGGCATTGAGGAGGTCAGGGGTTCGAATCCCCTAGGCTCCAGTCTTCGCTCGCAGCGTAGCGCAGAACGAAGACTGTCGCGCTGTAGCTTTAGCGAAGGCGGACCGTTTTCACCTTGCCACATCACCGCAGCGAGCTTCGACTCGGCAGGCCAGAAGACTCACGCAGAGTAGCGGAGAACGAAGGCCATCGCACCGGCTTGTCGCGCCGAAGCGCTGGCACAGGCGGAAGCTTCAGCGAAGGCGGGCGTATTTCACCTTTCCAAAATTTCGCAGCGAGGTTGGCTTTGAAGAAGTTTCAGGCGAAGGTGCAACAAAGAAGGCTTTGCGATGTTTAATCGGCGGAGCAAACCTATGGAACGACTCACGATCTTGGCATTTTGTTTGATTTCAGCGCTGGCAATCGTCACTCCTCCGGTCGATGGACAGACGTACGCACCCATTGCCCAAAATGGTTCTCAGGGAGCGGCGGTGAACGCTCGATCCCCCGTCAGCAACGTGCATCCAACCGCGCCAATCTCGCGCAATATCGCTCGCGGACCAGTAAGCGTTGGCTCTCGAATGATCAACTCGCCGCCGGCACAAATCGTCGGTCAACCTGCCATGAATCTGCGGTCGAACTATTCGCCATTAGTGCGGCCATTGAATCCTACTTTGGCGGAAATGAGCGCTCGACCAACCGCGCGAATTGACAATGCGCAATCAATCCCGGGTATTCTAGCGAGACGCGAAAACGCGCAGGCCGCGCTTCCGATGGCGAATACTCAGCCGGTAGTCAAAACTGACAATTTACAACCAACCGGCGACGATTTGGTGAAGCGCCAAATGTCCGAACGCCCGGAAGCGATCGACGCTCACCGCATCGCAAGAAACGACAACAATGTGCGACCAATCACTCGTGATTTAGCGAACCGTGATACCAAGCGGCACCCGGGGAAATGGAATCAGCCAAACGGAAGGAATCGCTTTAGCTATTCCGATGCGCTCCGCCGTTGCCGGCACGAATGGCATAACTCCAATTGGTGGAAGCAACATTTCACAACCATCGTTTTCGTTAACAGCGGATATTATTATTTGAACTCGGGCTATTGGTATCCCGCCTTGGGCTACGATCCGCTCAGTAGTTATTACGATTACGATGGCCCGATCTACACTTACGGTAATCTACTACCCGACGAGGTGATCGCGAATGTTCAAGTGGCATTGCAAGAGGTGGGTTACTACGGCGGCCCGATTACAGGTTCGCTCAGCGTAGAAACGCGTGCCGCCCTGGCGAATTATCAACGCGACCAGGGGTTGCTTATCACCGGAGCAATCGACGAGCCGACGATCGAGTCGCTTGGATTGTATTAGAGCTCTTTCGAGGGTGTTTCAATCTTAACGGAAACATCCGTCTTTAAAGAGCTGATCATGCGTCCATTCATCGCATTGGCCGTAGCATTTTCCGGAATCGCGCAGGCGTCCGCCGTGCAACATAGCGAAAAGATCCTAATCCAAGGCAACGCCGCCGGTAATCAGACCGTGCAGACCGACGCCACGGGTGCCGCACGCGCTGAATATTCTTACAACGATCGCGGTCGCGGCGATCACATCATCGCGACTTGGAAGCTCGATGCTGCCGGAGTGCCTGCCGAATACGAAGGCAACGGCAGCGATTACATGAAAGCGCCGATCGAGGAACAATTCGAAGTTAAAGATGGCAAGGCGCGTTGGAAAAATCGCACCGAACAGGGCGAGCAAGCCATTAGTGGCGAAGGGTTCTATGTGCCGGCCAATGCGCCGCCGGAATTCGCGGGTGTGCTTGCGCGTGCTCTGCTGAAAGCGCCGGGCCACAAGCTCTCACTGCTTCCTGCCGGCGAAGCGAGTATGGAAGAGTCTGGCAAGGTCAGCGTCGACGGTGCATCCGGTAAGGTCGAATTGATTCAGTATCGCATCACTGGCCTCGGCTTTACGCCGCGGTCGATCTGGCTCGACCACGACGGCAACACGGCGGCGTCCGTATCGAGTTGGTTTTCGGTTATCCCAGCTGAGTACGAACCGGCGGTTTCGCAGCTGCAAGCCGCTCAACAGGAAGCCGACAACGTGTGGTCCGGACGTCTCGCCCAAGAGCTCGCGCACGTTCCGAAAGGCGATCTCGTGATCCGCAACGCGCGCCTGTTCGATCCGGGCGACCTCAGCGTTACCGTGGGAACCAGTGTGCTCGTGCGCGGCAATCGCATCGTACGCGTGGCGCCCGATGCCGACATTAAGCCATCCGCGGATGCCGAGATCATCGACGCGCATGGCCGCTTTATGATGCCGGGGTTGTGGGATAACCACCAGCATTTCAGCGATGTCGAGGGCGCGCTCGATCTGGCCAACGGTGTGACCAGCGCGCGAGACATGGCTAACGACACCGATAATTTCTTAAAGCGCGTCGCGCGCTTCGATGATGGCAGCGAGCTCGGGCCGCGCGTGTTGAAAGCTGGCATCATCGACGGCACTGGCGAGTTCGCAGGGCCGACCAAGATGCGCGTCGATACGGCCGAGCAGGCCATTCAGGACGTCGATTGGTATGCCGACCACGGCTACGTGCAGATCAAGATCTATTCCTCGGTCAAACCCGAGCTGGTTCCGATTATCGCCGATCGCGCACATGCGCGCGGCTTGCGCGTCAGGGGTCACGTGCCGGCCTTTATGTCAGCGCGCCAATTCATCGAGGGTGGTGCTGATGAAATCCAGCACCTCAATTTCATCGAACTGAATTTCCTGTTTCCTGAAGTGAAGGAGACGCGGAATCGCGACCGTTTTATCAAGGTGGCCGAGCACGCGCGCGAATTCACGCCCGACAAACCCGAAGTGCGCGACTTCATCGCGTTCCTCAAGCAGCATCACACCGTGCTCGATCCGACCGTGAGCATCTTCGAGGCGTTGTTTTG
>VBQB01000274.1:7619-11333 GCA_005887855.1 Verrucomicrobiota bacterium
GACCCCGGCGCTGGTGATGGGCGTAAACAAGGATCGCGGCGTGATCGCCGCCGGCAAACTCGCCGACATGTTGCTCATCGACGGCGATCCGACACAGAACATTCGCGACCTCAACAAGATCGCGACGGTGATCAAGGGTGGCAAGGTTTATGACGCCTCGGCGATAGAGAAGGCGCTCGGCATCGCACCGCGCTAAGCTGGACAATAGGATAGTTTAATCGAAAAACTGTCCCACGTCGTAACATTGTATCGCTTCAGTTCGGAGAAAAAGTTCTTTGGATTATTTGTAATTGGTTGCCGGCTCAGGTTCGGAAAGGAGTTTTTGAAAACCTGGATTATCGCGGATTGGGTCCCAGACGGGATCGATCTTCAGCCGCGCAACAGAAATGTATTCCCCGGCAGGGATTGTAAGCAGTTGCCGAAGTATTTTTACCGCCTCTTCGGGTTGACCAGTGTGCGCTTCGATTTGCGCTAGTCCTAAAAGAAAATATGTGCCGACAAGCGCATCTTTTTCTATTGGCATCGACTCTGCAGCTTCTCGCGCGATGCGAAGCGCATCCGCATTACGACCGAGGCACACGTAAATCCAGGCTACCTCCGATGCTGAGGTGTGATCGCTTGGCCGCCGCTCAGCCAGTTGGGCCTCGAGTAAAACACGTGCTTGGTCGCATTCCGATTTTGCTGCCACATTTTGGCCGGCAAGTACTTGAATCCCGACTCTTGCCTTCAGCTGGCGCAAACGTTCGTCAGGAAAATTCCCCGGAACCTCATCCCACGCCCTGAGAGCATCAGGAAAATGCCTCTCGAGCACGTCGAGATATACGTCCTCGCGAATCATCTGGGAAATCAAAATGCCGTAAGGACTAACTTGCCCTTTGGCGCCCTGTACTCCCTCCGACGCCCGCCTGGCGCGCTGAATGTCACCGGTGCTATTAGTATAGGTTTGAGCGAGATGGTAGGCGGCATTTATATTATGCGGGTCGAGCGCTAAAGCGCGGCTAAGCGCTTGTTCAGCCTCATTCCAACGACGAAGGAAGAGGTACGCATTGCCCATCTCCGTGGGAATCCCAGCGTCGCGCGGATCGAGTTCTAACGCCCGCTCAAATTCAGCAAGTGAGCGTCGCCATTCACCGCGGCGGCGGTAAATCGCACCTCGGAGTTGCCGGCTGATCGCGTTACTCGGTTGGAGTTCGACGGCTCGATCGGTTGCTCTCAACGCAGAATCATAGTCACGATGACCCCAGTAATGAAATAGAGCCAGCGCCAGTTGTGCGTCTGGCGAATCCGGAGCAATCGCTAGTGCGCGTTCGATATCAGACTTTACCTCATCTAATTGTGCCGACGTCAGACGGTTGCTAAACCAATGCCGATTTAAGCGGCTGTTTGCGAGTCGCGCATACGCAAGCGCGAAATTCGGATCTCGCGCCAGCGCTTGCCGGTAGAAAGTTTCGGCGCGATCGAAGAATTCCACGTTTTCCGTGCTCTCAGCCTGGCGTTCCTGGTATTCGCCTTTGAGGAACAGATCATAAGCTTCCGTGTCTCGCGTGGGCGCTGCGGTCAGCGCATTCGCCTGGCTCGGGGAAAGCTTCGCCTGTAATGTATCGGCAATCTCCTGCGCCACCCCGCTTTCGACTGCAAAAATATCCTTTAAGTCACGATCGTAACTCTTTGCCCAAAGATGCATGTCGCTGCGCGCGTCGATTAGCTGGACGTTTACCCGCACTCTGTCTCCAGCTTTTTGCACGCTGCCTTCAAGCACAGGGAAGTCCGGGAGATAACTTTCAGGTCTCCGATACCAGCGAGTCTGGTGAGGATTTCATTCTGAGTACCGTCGGCGAAATAGGCATTTGTTTTTTCCTCGCTCAGATTCTCGAAAGGGAGGACCGCGATCGATTTTTCTGGCGCAGCCAGCGTCGATCGCACGCGATAACGGGAAAATATTGTGATGCCAGCGACTATTACTGCGAGCACGAGCAATGCTCCTGTCACCGCCGCCCAACGCACTCGTGCTCTGTGCTTCTTGAGGGCTTGGAACTTTTTTGGCAGTTGCGGATTGCCGACTTCATCCGCATAGAGGTTCACGATCGGGACTTGCACTCCGTGTTTCACTTCGCATTCGCCGAGACGGTGTAGGAGTGGACGCCAATGTTCGTATTCTTCCAGATCTTCGGCGACGTGTTTGGATAGAAGAATGTGTCCGGCATCTCCGCAAACCATCACCCGTTGCGCAATGTTGAGGCCGGCACCGGCCAGATTGGCCCGGCCATTTACATCCACAACCCCGCTAACGGGTCCGCTGTGGATTCCCATCCGAAGGTGCAGGCGAGGATGTTACTTGAGCGCCCGGCTGATTTCCACGGCGCATTGCACAGGCGCCTCCGGACTTGTGTAGAAGACCAACGCTATGCCGTCGCCCGTCGGAATTTTAAGCAAACGGCTCGCGGCTTCGGCTCGTTGAAATTGCTCGGACGCCCGAACAACCTGGTTTAATTCCTCAACCGCAGCCTGCTGATCGTTAATCGAAAGCTTCGAATAGCCAACGATGTCGATGAAGAGGACGTGACCTATTTCCAGCTGAATTTCCTTTTTAACCTCAGCGGACATCTTGTCGGGCCTGGCAGAGTTTTTGGAAAGCGGGATCCGCGCGCAAGGAGTCCCAAATCGAATCGAGGCGGACCAGCGGAATAGTAAGCGACACGCGATAGACCTTCCGTTCTTTTAATTCACGGAAGAAGGAGTTCATCTTGGCCCCCGTCGCCTACGTAGTCTCGGCGATTTAGGCGTCACGTCGAGCGTGCAATCACGATACTCTTCCGTTCGCAAGCGTGAAATCAGGATTCACTTGATTGGCCAGCCTATGACGCGAAGAATGTGCGCGGCTATAACAAGCTTGAAGCCACCGACAGATCGCTATTCAGCACTACGATCTTAAGATCTCCGTGTTTTCGCAGGACCTCGATTCGAACGTCTTGCTTGTCTCTGGTAAGCGAAAGGTCGACGCACGCTTCTCCTATCCGAAGGTTTCGGATCGTTACTTGCTCGAGGAATTCCGGCAAAACGGGCCCTGAGAACACTAGTCTCCGTTCCAAACCCAGCACATTGAGGCCAAGGCAAGCTTGAAGCAGGAGGAACGCTGCGCCCGCTGCCCATGCTTGCGGGGCGCACGCGACAGGATATGACGTAGGGCCCTCGCCAACACGTTGCGCAAAGCCGCAGAAGAGTTCGGGGAGCCGATGAAGCTCAAAGAAAAGGCTCGCGTCGAACAGAGCTGTTACCACTTTTGCCGCTTCGTCCTTCAGGCCGAACCGGGTGAATCCCGCGCCGATCAGAGCGTTGTCGTGGGGCCAGACCGATCCATTATGGTAAGACATCGGATTATAACGCACTTCCTGTGCGGCCACAGTGCGAATTCCCCACCCGGAAAACGACGCTTCGTCAGTAAGTGTCGCCGCGACGCAGCGCGCGTGCTCGTCACGCGCAATTCCAGCGAAAAGGCAGTGACCTGCGTTGGAGGTGCGCACGCGGCAGGGCTGCTTGTTTCCATCAAGTGCTAAGGCAAACGTTGAGAGGGCGTCACACCAGAAGGTCTCATTAAAACGCTGACGAAGTTTCTGGGCTTGACTCACAAGATCCCGCGCCAACGCGTCATCGCCAAGATCTCGTGCCAGTCCGGCTGCCGCAAGCTTCGCCGCATAGACGTAGCCTTGCACCTCG
>VBQB01000275.1 GCA_005887855.1 Verrucomicrobiota bacterium
ACTACACCGTGTTTTCCCTCGCACCGCTCATCCTTGTTTTACTCGCGATCGTCGGCATGATTTTCCGCGACGATCCCGCGGGTGCTTGGCAGAAACTCACCGAGCAGATGAGTTATTTTCTGGATAGAAGCGCGGTGCAACTAGTGCAGAATATTGCGCAGAAAGCTGCGCAACCAGGAAAAAGTACGCTGGCGACAATCATTGGGATTGTGCTTGCCCTTTTCGGCGCAAGCGGAGTGTTTGGCCAGCTTCAGGATGCATTGAACACGATCTGGGGCGTAAAAGCCAAACCGGGCCTGGGCATTTGGGATTTTTTGCGTACTCGTTTTTTGTCTTTTGCAATGGTTGCCGGTGTCTGTTTCCTATTGCTCGTATCGCTCGCAATCGAAGCCCTGTTAAAGGGATTCAGTCATTCCATTCAAGCAGCATTACCAGGCGGACTGTCTATCGCAATCAGCATTTATCTAATCTTTGATTTCGCAGTGATCACCACCCTTTTCGCCATGATCTTTAAAATCCTTCCGGACGTAAACATAAGATGGAATGATGTTTGGATCGGTGCTGTTATGACCGCCCTGTTCTTTTCCGTCGGCAA
The DNA here is from genome assembly GCA_005887855.1 of Verrucomicrobiota bacterium. The sequence continues at coordinate 596 of VBQB01000275.1, forward strand.
ATGGGCACTCGGTTTGTATCTCGGCAGTGGTACAGCGGCCTCGGCTTATGGCGCGGCCAGTTCGCTGATTACGCTGCTCCTCTGGGTTTATTACTCCTCGCAAATTTTGCTCTTTGGCGCCGAGTTTACTCAGGTTTACGCCAGAGAATTAGGGTCGCCGATCAAACCTAATAAATACGCTGTGCAAATCGAGCACCAAGAGATCGAAAAGACCGACTAATTAGGGCGGTTTCTCTGATTAAGGCAGTTTCCGAGTTCATCAGAGATCCAAGTTGCAATCAGCCGTTCTGGCGGTGCGTTCGCTGGAACCGTCCGCCAGAGCGCTTTAGTCAGGTCGTCCTCAGGGGTCCTCACCAATTAATCGCTGCTCGCGATTCTGGCGGCGATAGATTTTCTGTAATGTCTTTGCGCAACCCCAAGCTGGCCGGAGCAAGCGGCGATTTCTGCACGGCTTTTAAGCACGCGCTCAAGCCTTGTACAGCGATTCTGATTTGATGGAGGAAGCAGGAGAACGCGCCGGCGAGACTATTTCACTCTGGGAACGGACCGCGACGAAATTCCGCAGTGCGCCTCTATCGGAAAATCTAACGGCTGACGTTTGTGTCGTTGGCGCAGGAATCGCGGGAGTTACCACTGCGTACTTACTCACCCGTGAAGATCGACACGTTATCTTGGTCGATGATGGTCCGGTCGGCGGCGGAATGACTGGGCGAACCACTGCCCATCTCGTCAGCGCGCTGGACGATCGTTACTACGAAATCGAGAAAATCCTGGGCGAGGAGGGCGCGCGTCTCTGCGCATACAGCCACACGGCTGCGATTGATTGCATCGAAGCGATCGTCACGGAAGAGAAAATTGAGTGTGATTTCGAGCGGCTCGCCGGTTACTTGTTTCTGCCATCGGGCGGCTCTGTTACGGAGCTGAGGCGCGAACTTGACGCCGCCGTCCGCGCTGGTCTTGGCGTGGAGCGCGTTGATCGCGTTCCAATTGGCAAGTTTGATACCAAGGGAGTACTGCGCTTTCCCCGCCAAGCGCAGTTTCATCCGCTGAAATACCTGAATGCTCTTTCGGGAGCGATTATCGAGAGTGGCGGACACATCTTCACCGGGACTCGCGTTGTGAAAATTAAAGACGGTAATCGCACGAGCATTGAGACGTCTGATGGTCACACGATCACCGCAAGAGCGGCGGTTGTCGCAACGAATTGCCCGATTAACGATCTGTTGGCCATTCATTCGAAACAGGCACCGTATGTAACGTATGTCATCGGCTTACGCGTGACTTGCGAACTCGAGCACGCGCTGTTTTGGGATACGGCGCAGACGGCTGAAAATGAAAAACAGGTCCTCGGCCCGGTTCCGTATCACTACGTCCGTTTCGCGCGCGATGAAAAAGGCGAAGTGTTAATTGTGGGCGGGGAAGATCACAAAAGCGGTCAGGCGGAAGATTTCGAGCAACGTTTCTCAAAATTGGAGCGTTGGGCGCGCCAGCACTTTCCGACGCTGGGCGAGATTACCGATCGCTGGTCCGGACAGGTGATGGAGCCGGTTGACGGCGTCGCATATATCGGCCGCAATCCGGGAAACAAAAACGTTTACGTAGTTACAGGCGACTCTGGCAATGGCATAACGCATGGCACAATTGCGGGAATTTTAATCACTGATCTTATCGCTGGTCGCGAAAATTCGTGGGCAAAACTTTACGATCCAACTCGCAAGACACTGAAGCCTGTCGTGGTCGCTGATTACGTCACTGAAAACGCCAATGTTGCAGCCCAATTTAGAGATTATATTACCTCTGGCAGCCAACCGATGGCAGATGAAATACGGCGAGGCGAGGGTGGGATTCTTCGAGAGGGTGTGAAGAAAATAGCTGCATATCGGGACGAAAACGGGGTGTTGCACAAATTCTCAGCAATTTGCCCCCATCTGAAGTGCCCTGTCAGATGGGATGGCGCGGAAAAAACCTGGGATTGCCCATGCCACGGCTCTCGTTTCGATGCGTTGGGTCGTGTTCTCAACGGACCGGCTGTTGCCGACCTTGAGCCGCTCAACGCGACGGCCGCGCCGAAGTAATCGGTCGCCGAGTTCTTGTTATTGGTGGTCGTTTCAGCGGCGATCCTAGCGGAAAGACTCCTTAAATAAAACGCTGTCTTGCTGAAGTTTGAATCATTTGCAGCCTGGGGAAAATTCGAGAAACGCGAAATAATCCTGCGATACGAATCATTCTTATATGGCACAAGAGAAAGAAACTATTTCGACGGTCAATAGCTTGATCGAAACGCTCAAAGATGGGCAGGAAGGGTTCAAACAAGCAGCTGAAGGCGTAAAAGATCTGCAGTTGAAATCACTCTTTAACGAATATTCCCGGCAGCGTTCCCGCTTCGCAAGCGAGCTCCAAAGCCAAGCGCAAAGTCTGGGCGAAGTGGAGCCCGAAACGAGCGGCAGTGCGGCGGGAGCATTGCATCGCGCATGGATCAACTTAAAATCCGCCGTCACTAGCGGCGATGATCATGCGATCCTCGCCGAGTGTGAGCGCGGCGAAGATTCCGCGGTGAAAGCGTACGAGAAGGCGATGAACGATGACCTATCTCCCTCATTGCGCGACATCGTTTCGCGTCAATACAGTGAGGTCAAAAGCGCCCACGACCGGATAAGAACGCTGCGAGATGCGATAAAATAAAATTGAACGCGCCTCTGTGAGCGGCGCTGATATAAGGCTCGGACTGACTGAAAAGATTACCGATTCGCCCCGGCTGGGAACATCACTTTGTCGGGGGCGGCGTTCAGCGCGGCGAGAAGTTTTGGGATCAGCCGACTTTTGATAGAACCAGCTTCGCGTGGCGGGACCAAGTAGCGAACGATTGCGTCGATCCAGGTCACTTCATCGACACGGAAAATGACGCGTGGATGCTCACGCACCTCCAGTTCGTCCACTGGTGTGCGGGCAAGCAGGTCGCGATAGACGCCAACGCGTTCCATCATCTCTTCGCCAAGTTCCTCCTCGACGATTTGTTGCATCGTTTTTGCGACGAACTCCAAATCACTCTGATAAGCGATCTGAAATTTGATTTCGTTCCAGATGTAAGGGAAAAGCGGCCACGAATAGTTGTAGACAAGTTCGTCGAGCACTTTTTCGTTCGGAAACTTGATGACCCGGCCGCTTGGATGGTCGCCGGAAATATATTGGCCGCCGAATTCCCACAGCGTGGTGTCGAGATAACTCACGTCGATGACGTCTCCGGTGGCATCATCGATTCGAATGCGGTCCCCGACACGATAAGGCTGGCGGACGAGGATGTAGATCCAGCCGATGAAACTTTTCATCGGAGTTTGCACAGCCAATCCAACGATGACGGAAATAACGCCAACCGCGGTGAGCGCAGCATACCAATTTACGAAAAATATCGAGATGGCGATAAGCGCGATCAGCAGCGCGACGATCAAATGTTCAATACGTCTGAGAGTGAAACGTGTGGACGCGTCTTCGATTTGGCCCAACGCATAGACTGTGATCGATTTCGCAATCGCGAGCACGATCACAATGAACGCGGCACCGCGTAAAATGCGCCGGGCAAGATCGATGTGCGCTTGTGAAAGTGGGATGAGTTTCGATCCGAGAATAACATAGAGAACCGCGCAGCCGACGAGTAGAAGTGCATGCGTGACGAACCAGAATTTGTCCGTGCCTCGCGCCTTGACTTTTTCGCGCGGCTTTTCACTCGCCGCTCGTGCGAGTTCTTTGCGAATTTCCGGTTTTTCGGAAATTTCTTCTGCGGCTTCAGGCATCAATTATGAATCGGATCATCGCGCCAGGATGAGCGCCATAGCGCTCTACGCGGTCTTGACCCAACACCGCAGCACCTCGGCGACGCTCCACGCTTGTGCGATGCAACCGCCAGCAGCGTGCGGTTCGTTGGCGTCAAAAACTTCGCTGATTGTGCCCAGGCCAGCTTCGCCCAAGTGCTCCGGAAGCTCCCGTAGGAATTTTCGCGCATTCGCTTTGTCGTTCGGATGAACCTTTAGCCAGGCGTCAATGAACGGTCCGATCAACCATGCCCAGACCGTGCCCTGGTGATAAGCGCCGTCGCGCGAGCGGAGGTCGCCCGAATAGATTGCCTTGTATTCGGGGTCATCGGGCGCAAGCGAGCGGAGCCCCACCGG
>VBQB01000276.1 GCA_005887855.1 Verrucomicrobiota bacterium
ATCGTCTCCGAATTTTCCATGGAGATCGAGCCAGATCGGCAAACTTTTCCGATGCGCAACCGAATCATTGCCGGTTGGAGCCACGGCATTGTCGTCGTCGAAGCCGGGCTGAACAGCGGCGCGCTCATCACTGCCTCGCAAGCTGTCGAGCAAGGCCGTTCGGTCTATGCGGTTCCGGGTCACATCAACGCGCCGAGTGCGTTGGGATCAAATCGCTTGATCCAGCAAGGCGCAAAGCTGGTAATGGATGCCAGTGACATTTTGGACGATCTGCAAATCCTTTTGCCGGAAACTAAACCATCGCCAGAAGCCGCGGCCCGTCCGTTGCCACCGCTCTCCGAGGATGAGCGCCGCGTTTATGAAGCGATCAATTCCACCGAAACGCCGATCGATCAGATTTCCGCCAAATGCGATTTGCCAAGCGCAATCGTCTCTTCCACGCTCCTGCGCCTTGAACTAAAGCGACTGGTCAAGCAGTTGCCCGGGAAATACTTTGTGAAACTGGGCTAGGCTTGTGCGCGTCTTCCCCTTGCCGTTTGCAATTAGCGCCAAGCTAAGCTTCGGTTGCACCTTTAAATGTCCAAATCGCTCATCATTGCGGAGAAGCCCAGCGTCGCAAGCGATCTCGCACGCGCGCTTGGCAAGTTCAAGCGCGAGAAAGATTTCTTCGAGAACGATCAATACGTCATCTCGTCGGCCGTAGGGCATCTTGTCGAAATGGTTCCGCCCGAAGGCGCGGAAGTAAAGCGCGGGAAGTGGAACCTCGAAAATCTTCCGGTGCTGCCGAATCACTTTGATCTGGTGCCGATCGAGAAAAACAAAGGACGTTTGCAAGTGCTCAAGCGCTTGCTCAAACGCCCGGACGTGGCCGAGATCATCAACGCCTGCGACGCCCCGGAAGCGATTCGTGCCGGCTTCGAAAATCTCCGCTCGGAAAAAGAGATGCAGCCGCTGGCCGATGCCGCTACTTCGCGTGCGGAAAGCGATTGGTTGGTCGGCATCAATGCCACGCGCGCGCTGACTTCTTTCAATTCCCGCACTGGTGGATTTCAAAAGACGGCGGCCGGCCGCGTGCAGACGCCGACGCTAGCGATTCTGGCAGGGCGGGAAGAAAAAATCCGCTCCTTCAAGTCCCGTTCGTACTTCGAAGTCTTCGCCGAATTTGGTGTGCAGGCAGGAAGCTATCGCGGCCGCTGGTTTGACGAGAAATTCAAGAAGGACGGAGACGAAGACGCGCGTGCCGAAAGAATTTGGAGCAGCGAACGAGCGACGGAAATCGAAAGGAATTGTGCGGGCAAAATTGGTGAAATCACGGAGGAGAAAAAACCAACAACGCAGATTTCGCCGCTTCTTTATGACCTGACGACTCTGCAGCGCGAAATGAACAGCCGCTTTGGCTTGAGCGCGCGGCGCACGCTCCAACTCGCGCAAGCGCTCTACGAGAAGCACAAAGTTCTGACGTATCCGCGTACCGATTCGCGCTATTTACCTGAGGACAATCTCGGCCAGGTGCGCAAAGTCATGTCGAACTTCGATGATCCATCGCTCGCCACTCATGCTCAGAAAGCGTTGCACAACGAATGGGTGAAGCCGACCAAGCGCGTGTTCAACAACGCGAAGGTGAGCGATCACCACGCCATCATTCCGACTGGTACTTCGCCTGTGCACCTGGACGAATTCGAGCGCAAAATTTTCGATATGGTCGCGCGGCGGACGATCGCTGTTTTTTATCCACCGGCGCAATTTGAAGTGACCACCCGCATCACCCACGTTGAAGGCGATCCATTCAGAACGGATGGAAAGATCATTGTCGATCCCGGCTGGCTCGCAATCTATGGCAAGGAAGCGGCCGCCGACGACGAGCAGGCCATTGTTTCGATTTCGCCTAATGAATCGGCAAAAGTGCTCGCGATTGAAATCAAGGAAAACGAAACGAAGCCGCCTGCTCGTTTCAACGAAGCGACCTTGCTCTCCGCGATGGAAGGCGCCGGCAAACTTGTCGATGACGAAGAACTTCGCGCCGCCATGAGCGAGCGCGGCCTGGGCACGCCGGCGACGCGCGCGCAAATCATCGAAGGCTTGATTTTCGACGGCTACGTGGACCGTAAGGGAAAAGAACTCGTGGTCACCGCGAAAGGCCTGTCGCTCATCACGCTTTTGCGGAATTTGCACACCGACGTCCTTAGCAAACCCGAGCTGACGGGCGAATGGGAATTCCGCCTCAAACAAATGGCGCACGGCAAACTCGACCGCCAGCATTTCATGGAAGACATCCGCGGATTGACGCGAGAGATCGTCGAAAAGGTCAGAAATTTCCACGGCGAAACGATCGAAGGCGAATACGCCAGCATCGACGTGAAATGTCCGAACTGCGGCGGCGGCCCCTTCGATGAAGATTACCGGACCTTTAAATGTCGTTCGTGTGGGCTCATTATTTGGAAAACAATGGCTGGGCGGCTATTTGAGGCCGCCGAAGTGGAGAAACTTCTCACACAAGGACGGGTTGGTCCGCTCGAGGGATTCCGCAACAAAATGGGACGCCGCTTTAACGCGACGGTGAAGCTGGGCGAAGATTTCAAACTGGAATTTGATTTCGGCGAGGGCGGAAACGGCGCGGCGCAAAAGATCGATGCCTCGCGGCACGAATCCATCGGCCTTTGTCCAGTTTGCAATGAGGGGCAGGTTTACGATCTCGAAAGCGCCTACATTTGCGAGCGCGCTGCTGCCGCGCCGAAAAAATGCACGTTCCGCATAAGCAAAACGATTTTACATCGCACCATCCCGAAAGAGCAGGTGCAAAAGTTGATCACGACCGGCAAGACCGATCTCCTGCCGAAATTTATCTCGAAAAAAGGGCGTCCTTTTTCCGCCCATCTCAAACTTGATAATGGCAAAGTCGGTTTCGAATTTGCCGAGAAAAATTCGCGCGCCAAAAAACCGCGCACCCGAAAAGTCGCCCCGGGATCATAGTGTCGCCCGCATAGCAGCAACGCATCAGTTACCAACGTTCGACCTCGCGCTGGACGTGCTGCACCATGGCTACCGCCGCAATCAGGATCAGCGCCGAGACCACCTGGTGCGGGTGCAGCACCGCGTGAAAGACCCCCCATGTGATGCACACGGCGGCGAGCGTCTGCATCATCTCGAAGTAGCCCGCTGTCGATGCGCGGGTGAGACGCAGTCCTTCGAAGTAGATGAGGAGCGGGATGCCGCCCGAGATCGACGCCAGGAGGACCAGGAAGATGATCGCCTTTGTGGCGTGCAGCTGCGCGGCCGCGGGCCAGAGCGCCGCGCCATGAAGCCGGCCGTAGGCGAGTAAGATCAGCGTCATGCAGGTCAGCCCGACGACGATGCGCAGGCTCGAGGCGAGCCGGAGCGACATGCCAATCATGATGCCCCGGCCGGCGACAGTCGAGAGACCCCAGAAAAGCGCGCAGACTAGGGCGTAACCAGTGCCGCGGTTCAGTCCGGCACGCTCGAATGAGATCCCGATTAGCGTCGGATGCGCGATAGAGACGAAGACGCCGGCGAGGATTGCGATGCTGGCGTAGAGGAAGAAGCGGGGACTGAGACGGTCGCCGAAGAGCAGGAACGCTCCCATCGTCGAAATGAGCGGCTGGATATTCAGGATGACGTTCACGACGGTTGGATTGCCGTGTTTCAATGCAAGCGTGAAGAAGATCGTACCGACGGCCGAGCCAGCGAAGCCCGAGAAGAGTAGGTATCCCCACCTGGGCGCATCGATCTTGCGGATCTCGTCGAGGCGTGAGAGGAGGATCGGCAGGAACATGAACAAAATAAGGACGTGTTCCCAGAAGACGATGACTTGTGCGTCGAACAGATCGTTGAGCGGGATACGCCACGCGCTCTCGGTGCCCCAGAGCGCCGCGCCGAGACCGACGAGCCACGGACCGTACGTCACGCCACGCCTACTGCAGTTCTCCATAGCGAAGGGTGTACGGTCGGGGCGTCGCGGCGTCAACGCGCGCCGATTAATCCCTTTCTTTTCGTCCATGTGCTGAGCAAGCCGAGGAGAAGAGCAAGAACTCAAGCAAGAGTGAAGACGATGAAACATGCGTTGACGCCACAAGCGATGGTGTGGTATTTACTCTTTTCACACTATGCGTTGCCCCAAGTGCGGGTCTCGTGATGACAAAGTCATCGATTCTCGCCAGTCTCGGGATAGTTCGAGTATCCGGCGTCGCCGCGAATGTCTTAAATGCAAATATCGTTTTACCACTTACGAAGAAATTGAACGCTCCGACCTTCGTGTCGTGAAACGCGACCGCACCCATGAGCCCTTTGATCGTCGCAAACTCGCCGCCAGCATCGCGAAAGCTTTTGAAAAACGCTCAATGAGTCTCGTGACGCTGGAGCAGGTCGTGGACGAAGTGGTACATGAACTCGAAACGAGCGGGCGCGAAGTTCTTTCTTCTGCCATCGGCGCCAAGGTGCTCGAAAAATTGCGTGGGATCGATGAAGTGGCGTATCTGCGTTACGCCTCCGTGCACCAGCGATTCCAGGATGTCGATGAATTCGTGGATGCCATCCACACCCTCGGCCGCCGAGTAAAAACAAATTCCCTCCAGCGGGAGTTGTTTCCGCCAGAGACTACACAAAGTGGATCGCGTGCTCCGGCGCGCGATGTAGCAATCGAAAATCATGGTCGCGTTTAAAGAAGAATTTCCATATCTTCGCACCGAATCAGGCCAGCTCTTTGAGTTCAACCGCGATTGGCTGCACGCTGCCATCAACCGCGCGGCGGACAAGGCCGGCTACCCAAGTTGGTGGTTGACCGATCACGTGACGGAGAGCATTGCCTTTTACTTGCGCCTGCGAAATGACGAAAGCGTCGTCGCGTTTAAGCAGCTATCGCAGACGGTGCGCTACGTCCTGAAGGTGATTGGTTACAAGGAGATCGTTCCCCACTTTGCGCCAGCGCCCCCGCCCATTTCCGTTTCGCTCGTGGACATCGCTCATGAAGCGGGGACAGGATACGAGCTTGCGTTTTTTGATCTTCTTGAAAAACGAATCGACACGCTGATTGAAACTGGCGCGGACAATCTGCAACTTTGTTCGCTGCAAGCTTGCGTGAAGCATCTTCGCGGCGTGAAAATGTGGACGCGCGCCTGTGATGCCCTGCGCGAGGAGATTGTCTGCTTTGTGCGCGAAAAACTAACTTCGACAAGTGAACTTGCGCGGCTCGATTGTTCGCTGCGCTGAAGTCCGTCTTCCGATCATCATTTCAACCCTGAAACGGCATGACCATTTTTGAAAAAATCATCGCACGACAAATTCCGTCGAAAATTATTTGGGAAGACGACGATGCGATCGCGTTTCACGACGTCAATCCCCAAGCGCCGGTACATGTGCTAATCGTGCCAAAAAGAGTTCTGCCACGTCTCGCGGACGCGACGGAGAATGACCGAGCGCTGCTCGGCAAATTGCTCCTCGTGGCGCGTGATATCGCGAAGAAGCTGGATTTATCGAGCGGTTATCGTGTGGTGATTAACAGCGGACCAGATGCCGGGGAGAGCGTGCCCCATCTGCATGTCCACCTGCTTGGCAAACGCGCACTCGCCTGGCCGCCAGGTTAAGATAGCAAAGCCGTGCAATTTTGCGGCGCTTGTATTAAACGCCGCGCCTATCGGGGCGTTTTCGAAGAAGGGCTCGGCCATTCCCTTAGGCAAGCGAATGCAACCGTGCGACGCTGCAAACGGTGGGACATAACCTTGGTGCATTGCGTAGCCGCCCCTGAAGAACATGGCATATGGCATTTGCGCGCCGTCGAAATGGGTGCCCGGCGGGCGGCGATCCTTGCGCGCGTCAATGTTTGATCTCACCACGTTGCCATAATCATCCACATAATCGCCGAATATGGTTGAGACATGGTCTACGCTCTTTGAGAGAACTTCATAGTGTCCGGGCGGGGTGGAAAAACCAGGCTTGCCTGTGGAGACAGTCGATTCGCCGACGACCTGTTTACCTTTGTAGAAATAAGCCTTCTGCTCCTCGATATGGACGACGATCTTCGGCGAGCCGAGGACGCCATCGCCGTGCCAATAGCCATGCGGTGGCATAAATGCGGCGAGCGGCTGTTGTACGTAGGGTGGGAGTTCTTCGCAGCTGGAACAGAAAAGGACGATTGCCACTCCAACCAAGAGTTGATTAAGACCGCGGAATTTCATCGAGTGGCGAATAGTAAGGGGCCGCGATCAACGCATTCAACTCAAATATTGAGGTCGATCTTGCTCTAGCTGCCCGGGCTTGTCTTGGGCGCGACGCCAAAGGAGGCATTGCGTATCGCTCAACACTCACAAATCGCCGCCACAGGAGTTTGACGCTGCGCACGTAAGGAAATACGCTCCGCATCATGGCCACTGTGCAACCGCCGATTAATCTGAACAACTGGATCGAAGAGAATCGGGAAAAGTTCAAGCCGCCAGTGAGCAATCGCTATCTCTATGATGGTCGTGACTTCTTTGTGATGGTAATCGCGGGGCCGAACGCGCGGAACGATTTTCATCTCGCCGATTCGGAGGAGTACTTCTACCAGCTGAAGGGTGACATCAAAGTGCGCGTCCGCGAAGGCGAGCGAATCGTCGATCACATCGTGCGCGAAGGCGAAACGTTCTTCATTCCGGCCAATGTCCCGCACTCACCGCAGCGGCCGCCGAACACGCTGGGCGTGGTGGTCGAGCGTCGCCGCCCGCCGGGCGAGAAAGAACATGTCATTTTCTATTGCGAAAATTGCGGCGCGTTGGTGTTGATTTCTGGAACGACGACGCGCGGCGGACATGCAAAAAATGCGGTAAGAAGGTTGAGGCGCCGGAGCCTGTTAAATCATTGTAGGGCGTTTCTGTGAAACGCCGGTTTTCAATGGACGGCGTCTGACACAGACGCCTACAATTTTCATGAAGATCGACCTGCATACGCACATCCTCCCACGCGACTGGCCGGACCTCGACGCGAAATACGGCTACGGCGGATTCGTTAGGTTGGATCACTACAAGCCTTGCTGCGCGCGGATGATGATCGGCGAGCGCGTTTTTCGCGAGATCACCGACAATGTGTGGGATCCCGAACGTCGCATCGAGGAGTGCGACCACGCGGGGGTTTCGATGCAGGTGCTTTCGACCGTGCCTGTGATGTTCAGCTATTGGGCGAAGCCAGCCGATGCGCTCGATCTTTCTCGCCGGCTGAATGATCACATCGCCGGAGTGATCCGCAATCATCCGAAGAGATTCGCGGGCTTGGGGACGATCCCGCTGCAAGATCCCGATTTGGCGGCGCGCGAACTGGAGCGATGCGTCCGTGAGTTGGGGCTGCGCGGTGTGCAGATCGGCACCCACGTCGATGCAAATCCGCACTCCGGTCGCATCGACGCCTTAAATCTGGACAATGCGTCACTCCAACCTGTCTGGAGCGCGGCAGAGCAACTCGGGGCGGCGATCTTCATTCATCCTTGGGACATGCTCGGCACAGATCGAATGCCGAACTACTGGCTGCCGTGGCTCGTCGGCATGCCGGCCGAGACATCGCTCGCTATTTGCTCGATGATATTCGGCGGCGTGTTTGAGCGGTTTCCCAAGCTTCGCGCCGCCTTCGCCCACGGCGGCGGCGCGTTCCCATTCACAGTCGGTCGCATCGAGCACGCGTTTCACGTGCGGCCGGATTTGGTTGCGACGGAGAACAAGACGAATCCAAAAAATTACCTTGCGCGCCCGGATGATGGCGACGGCATTGTTCCGGCGCGGTTCTACGTGGACTCGCTCGTTCACGATGCCGACGCGTTGCGATTGCTGCTCAAATCATTTGGGGCGCAGCGCGTCGCATTCGGATCGGACTATCCGTTTCCGCTCGGTGAAACGCGTCCCGGCGAACTCATCGAATCGATGAAGGAACTCTCCGCGAAAGAGAAAACTCAACTGCTGTCTGGAACTGTTCTCGAATTTCTTGGTATGAATTCAAACATCCAAACCACCAAGAAATGATGCCTAAATCTTTTTCAGGCGGGTGCGCCTGGGGCGCGATTTGCTACGAATGCACTGCCGAATCGGTGATGATGTTTCACTGCCATTGCCGGGATTGTCAGAGCTCGACCGGCGGTCCGTATTCAAACTGATCTTGGCGTTCTGCCTTCTTCAGCATCATGCAGATCCACCCAGGTTTGAATATCGTCGCGGTCGTCCAAACCTGATCGCTTCTTGGCCGCTTCCAGATCGGCGTTGCTTTCATCCCGCCAGCCACGTTTGGAAATAAATGAATTCCAAATTAGGACTTCTTCTTCGCCAGGTTTTCTGCCGCGTTCAAAACACCAATCAAGTATTTCCTCGTCCGAGCCTCCCTGAAGAGTTCGCTCGACCAGCTCATCATAATCAATTCCCAGAAATCGTGTGCAGCGCGCATCGAAGAAAGTTGGATCGTCAGCCACCCCGACAAAATATCCAGGCGCCAACCGGCCATCAGCATTCAGCCGGATCTTATCCAGCATACGAGCAAAATAGATCAGGCCTTTAGTCTCCCGGTAATCGCTACATGGAGTCTGGTTCTGCATTTAAAGAAAAGCTTCCGGCCCTGTGATAAAGTGTCAACAGTCCACTTAGCGCGGAATGGCCATACCACTTTGGCGCGAGCTTGCGGTGGTCAGCCCTTTAGGAAAAGAATCAGTGATGCCCCAACGTTAACAAAAGAAGGTCTCATTCTCGCCCTCTCTCTTAAAAAGAAGGAATTACCGGAACTGAGTGAGGGCAATCTGAATTGTGAAACGAGTAATAGACAAAAAGGTCAGTAAAGGACGGCGACGCCATTCGATCATGGCTTTCGAAATGATTCGACTTAATCGGGCGGCGGCTGAACCGCTCCATCAACAACTTTACCGCCAGATTCGCGATGAATTGGTCTCGGGAAGTTTTACCGATAACTCCTCGCGACTTCCCTCCACTCGTGCGCTCGCGGCTGACTTGGGAATCTCGAGACTCACTGTCAATATCGCCTTCGAGAAACTTCATGCCGAAGGTTATCTTCGCTCCAAGATCGGATCAGGGACATTCGTTGTGGACTCCCTTCCCGAAACTTTCCTGAGCCCGCGCCGGCCAAAAACAAAGCCGCTGATTGAACATCCGCCCCGTCTTTCTGACCGGGTAAAAAATATTCCGGATAAACGGGCCGGAAAACAGTTTGATTTCGGGATCGCCGGCGCGCCCGGTGTCTCTTTTGTTCCTGCTGTCGCGGCGCTTGACGAATTTCCGATCGCAATATGGGAGCGACTCAGAGCGCAAGTCCTCGCAAAAAAGGGAGCGCATCTGCTCCAGTATGCATCAAGCCGCGGGGATCCAGACCTGCGCAAGGCGCTCGCAGCTTATTTATGCGATTATCGGGGCGCGCGCTGTCATCCGGATCAGATCGTGATCACAGCCGGCACACAGCAGGCGATGATGATCAGCGCGACAGCCCTGGTAAACCGGGGTGAAGTTGCGTGGATCGAAGATCCGGGGTTTTACCAGGCCCGTCGTGCTTTTGGTTTCGCCGGCGCGACCGTCGTTCCCAGACCTGTTGACCGGGAAGGAATCGTGATCGCGCGGCCATCTAAACGAGCCTCGCCTAAAATAATTTACGTGACACCTTCCCATCAGTTTCCGCTCGGCAT
>VBQB01000277.1 GCA_005887855.1 Verrucomicrobiota bacterium
GGCAGTGCTACATAGAAAGGAACGTTATTGTCTCTCGCGGCCAGCGCCTTCAGATACGTCCCGATTTTGTTCGCAACGTCTCCCGTGTAAGTCGTACGATCGGTTCCAACGATCACCAAATCCACTTCGCCGCGTTGCATCAGGTGCCCTGCCGCACTGTCAGCGATCACGGTATGCCGCACGCCGTGTTCGCTCAGCTCCCATGCCGTGAGTTTGGAACCCTGATTTCTGGGTCGCGTCTCAGCAACCCACACGTGAACCGGCAACCCCCTGTCGTGCGCCGCATAGATCGGCGAGGTGGCGGAACCATAGTCAACAAACGCGAGCCATCCCGCGTTGCAATGCGTGAGCACATTGACCGGCTTTCCCGGTTTCTTTTCGGCGGTCTGCTCAATGAGCTTTAACCCATGCTGCCCAATCATGCGGCACTGCTCTGAATCTTCCTCCGCAATCAATCGGGCTGTGCGCAAAGCAAAAGCGATCTTCTCGTCGGCGGTCTTCGCACCCGCGATATTTTTTAGCTGGCGGTCTATTGCCCACGAAAGGTTCACGGCCGTCGGCCTGGTTGCCTTGAGTTGCTCCGCTGCATGGACCAGATGTTCATCAAATGAATCGCTCGCGGCAGCCTCCTTTGTTGCGAGATACATTCCATATCCCGCGCTCGCACCGATCAACCCAGCCCCGCGAACATGCATTTCGCGGATCGCCGTCGCCATCTGTTCGACGGTGCGAATTTCTTCGATCACGAACTGATGAGGCAAAAATCGTTGATTGATCAGTTGGATTACGCATTCATCGCCCGGCTTAAGCCAAATCGTTCGGAAGTGTTGGCCGCCAACTTTCACGGGTTGTAACTATGATCTGTTAACCTGACGCCGCTCAGCAATCACTTAGACGTGCAAATGTAGCGAGGCTCGCTTTCCGCATCTTTATTCGGTGGTCAATGGTGCGCCGGGCATCGGGCCACCGAACAACGCAATCAAAACATTCTGAAGCGACCAATTATTGTCCATCTCGATCCACTGGCTTCCGCCGCGCGGGTAATCGGTTGCGGTCAAAATCGCAGTGACGCGACCGCTTTCTTTGAGCAGATACATTTTCGCGCCCGGCGCCAGATCGATCCGGCCGCAGGCCAGACCGTTCCGAAGCCGCGCCACCGGGATCAACGCACCACGGTGGCCACTGGCGAAGAATGTTCGCAGACCAGGATCGAATCTCACACCGGGAAAATGAAAATCGAACGGTTCGTCCCTGCGTGGGTCGTCGTCGCTGGCGTAAGGCAAATTACTAAACGCGATCCTCGCCATCAGTCCGCCGCGGGCGGGTTCGAGATAGAGCTGACGCCAGGTTATTTCGCCATAAGCGAACGTCAGCGGGTGATCAGGGCTGGTGATGCTGGTTGCACTCGCAATTGCCGAAACACTACCGGCAAGGGTCGCCACAAAAATCGCGACTCGCATGCTGCGAATGTATGACGGCGTGGGTACTCGTCCAGCGCCCGCTTTCAATCTGCTAAAGATCAATTCCCATCGGTACTGCGCCAGGAATTTTTTCCCAGCCAACACGCTCCCAGAATCGCGTGCCGCGCTGGTTATCGTCGGCCACCATGATAATAACACGTTTGATCCCAGCCTTGCGCAGGCCATTCAGGCACGCGTCCAGCAGACGCTTGCCAAGTCCGCATCGCTGATAGGCCGGATCAACTGCCAAATGGTAAATGTGTCCGCGGCGTCCATCATTCCCACATAACGCAGCTCCAACAATTGCCGATCCGTCAACCGCCACCCAGCTCAGCCCTTGGTTTCGGGCGAGAAATTGGGCTACGTCTTCCCTCTCATCACCTTCAGCGATCTCGAGACCTTCGACCCGATGCCAGAGCTGAAGCGCTGCGTCATAATCGCTGATGCAAAATTCTCGGGTGTGAATCTTCTCGCTCATTTTGTATTCGCCTCCTTTCATCTTGACCAAACAGATTCGTATCGAACAAATCTTTATCGATCGGTGAGCTGATTATGAAATGTAAACATACCATTTATTTTTTGGTACTTGTGACGGCGATGTATGCGAACGCCCAGCCAAAGCCCTCCGCGACCTTGATCGTAACCAACGCGGCTGTTTACACGGTAGACAAACAGCATGCCAAGGCAGACGCAGTGGCTGTGATCGGTGACCGCATTGTGGCGGTGGGGTCGAGTGCCGAAATCAATTCGTGGCGCGGTCCGCAAACCAAGGTGATTGATGCCGGCGGCAAACTCGTGTTGCCGGGATTTAACGACGCACACGCGCATTTCATACCTGGTGGGGCGCAGCTTGACCAGGTTCAGTTAAATGATGCAGCAAACCCGGAGGAGTTCGCCAAACGCATCGCGGCGCAGGTAAGTAAGATCTCGAAAGGCGAATGGATCCTGGGCGGTCGTTGGGATGAAACCAAGTGGCCCAACCAGCAGCTTCCGACCAAAGAGCTCGTCGACCCTGTGACCGGAGCGACGCCAATTTTTGTAGAGCGCTACGACGGACACCAAGCGCTCGCCAACTCGACTGCGATGAAACTGGCTGGCGTTGACGCGAAAACTCCGGATGTCCCCGGCGGAGTAATCATGCGCGATGTCGGCGGAAATCCCACCGGCATTTTCAAGGATGCGGCGCAGGACCTCATCTACAAGGTAATCCCACCCATGTCACACGAGCAACGGGTGCGCGCCGCTCGGCGAGCGCTGGAGCACGCAGCATCGCTGGGCGTCACAAGCGTGCAGCACATGAATCCTGAGTTTGCCGATGTCGCGGCCTATTCCGAGCTCGCGGAAAAGGGTCAACTCAGCACACGCATTTACGCGGTGCCGATGGAAACGAACTGGCAGGACCAGGCAAAAGTTGGCATTCGTCATGCGTGGGGATCGAGCTATTTGCGACTCGGCGCAGTAAAGGGTTATGCCGACGGATCCTTAGGCTCGAGAACGGCTTACATGTTTGAGCCATTTGCCGATGATCCGGGGAACCGCGGCTTGTTGAGCGACGAAATGCATCCGCCGACCGCGATGCGCGACCGCTTGATGCAGGCGGATGCCGCCGGCTTGCAACTGCGCGTTCATGCGATCGGCGATCGCGCGATTTCCATGATGCTCGATATTTTCGCCGATATCGAAAAGGCGCACGGATATCATGACCAGCGGTTTACCATCGAGCACGCGCAGCACATGGCGCAGAAAGATTTCGCGCGTTTCGCTGGCCTCCACATCATCGCTTCGATGCAACCCTATCACGCCATCGACGATGGCCGCTGGGCGGAAAAACGTCTCGGTCACGACCGCGCGCGATATAGCTACGCGTGGCGTAGTTTTCTCAATCACGGTGTAACGCTTGCTCTTGGGACGGATTGGCCTGTCGCTCCGCTCAATCCGATCCTGGGACTTTACGCTGCGGTGACCCGCGCCACACTGGACGGCAAGAACCCGGATGGTTGGTTCCCGGAGGAGAGGATTACGCTGCCTCAGGCAGTGGAAGCCTACACGATGGGCTCGGCGTTTGCCGAATTTCAGGAACATGAAAAAGGATCCATTACACCTGGTAAACTGGCTGATATGGTCATCCTGAGTGACAACATCTTTGACTTCAAACCGGAAGCCATTCGCAACGTGAAAGTGGAAACCACGATTGTGGGAGGCAAGGTCGTGTACCAAGTGCGGTGAAGGTGTATTCGGAGCTTGGCGCAAACACACGAGAGTTTTCTCTGAAGTTTTACAATCTCTTTCTGGTCATCGCTGCCGGTCTCGTCTCGGCCGCATTGTTATATTTCAGTACCGGTCTGCATCCGATTTGGTGGTTGCTCTGGTTGGCGCCGGTTCCGGTGCTGGCGATTGCACCACGACTTCACGGCGGCGCTGCTTTTCTGCTCGGTTTCATTGCGTGGCTCATCGGCGAAATGAACCAATGGAACTACGTCAGACATCAGATGGAACTGCCACCGCAAATAATCATTCTTTACTTTCTAGTTCCTGCCGTGGTTTTCGGTTTGGGCATTCTGTTCATGCGCAGCTTTTTAAGGCGCGGATCGCTCTTTCTCGCCGCGCTTGCTTTTCCTGTTTATTGGGTGGCATGCGAATATCTCAACGCGATTTCATCGCCTCACAGCACGTGGGGCAATCTCGCTTACACACAAATGAATTGTCTCACAGTGATCCAGATCGCTTCGATCACCGGAATTTGGGGAATCAGTTTCATCATGTTTCTGTTTGCCGGAACTACTGCAGCTCTGTTGAGCGGCGCGGGAAAACCATGGCAACGTCGCGCGCTCGCTATTGCTGTCGGTGCCGCCGTGTGCGCCGTATTTGTTTTTGGTAAATGGCGTTTGCAGTCCCATCCTTCGGCTCAACCTGTTGCAGTGACACTCGTCGCAAAGGATGTGCCGATGAGCATCTATCTCGGCTCTGAAGAACGAGCTCTGGAACTTTTGCGTGAGTACGCCGAGGAAGTGCGTCGTGTTACTCCGGCTGGAACGCAGGCTGTTGTTCTCCCGGAAAAGATCGGGCGCGTCAGCGAGAGCGCATTAGCGGAGGTGGACACTCTCCTTTCTTCGGCTGCGACTGCTACACGTGCGGCGATTGTCCTGGGCTTGGTTCGGAAAACGCCATCTGCTGCATTCAATTCCTCCCGCTTCTATTCGCCTGATGGGAGAATGGAAGCGAACTACGACAAGCATCATCTGTTGCCAGGCGTAGAGCCTGAAAAACCTGGCGATAAACGAGTGCTGCTCGACCAGCCGTCGGGTCGTTGGGGATTGCAAATTTGCAAGGACATGGATTTTCCCAAGCTCAGCCGCGAATACGCCGTTCTG
>VBQB01000278.1 GCA_005887855.1 Verrucomicrobiota bacterium
CAGCCCGGTCGGGCCGGCTCCGACGATCAGGACGTCGGTATCCACAGGAACGCTCCCAGCGTCAGATCAAATCAAAGACGCCCCGATGCGACAGCAGGCGCCCGCGTTTACCACGGTTCAGCTAACGATAAACCGGCTCGCACACAATTTCGGTGATGACCGAATTTGCAATGAAGCACTCGGTATGGGCCTCATGATGCATCGCGTCGATTTCGGCCTGGCTTGGAACGCGATCACCCACGAAAGTCACTCTTGGCCGAAGCGTTACGCGGGTCATCGCGAGCTTGCCTGCGGCGTTCCGCGCCATCGTGCCCACCGCTTCGTCAACATAACTATCCACGCAAAACCGCTGCTTTGCGGCAATGGAGAGAAACCACAGCATATGGCAGCTCGAGAGTGAGGCGACAAAAGCTTCCTCGGGATCCACGGCATGCGCGTCCGAGTAGGGGAGGGGAACGACATGGGGGGACGACGACGCCTGGATCTCGACACCTCCATCGAACACCCAGGAGTGACGGCGACTGTATTTGTTGTCGACGAATGGCTGTGTGCCGCGTTGCCAGGAAACCGCTACGGTGTAGGTGGACATGCGCGATGGAGTTGCTGCCTAATGATTAACGTAACGGGGGCGGAGCCACCGGCGGTCGCGTGCCAGGGTGTTGATTGCGATGTCAGGGAAGCGGCGGCTGCCATGTGGCAGGTTGGAAATGAGCGCGCCGCTGCGCTGAGTAGCCGGCATCCAGGAAAAGCCGCACGTGCGGTTTGCAGCGAATTGCATTCAACTCGACGCGCTCAAAATAACGTGCCTCCAGGATCTCTTCCCCGTCCGGTTTCAATTGTCCCCTGACGGGCTCTGCGCGGAACACGGTTGAGACCCAGGAAAGTTTGTCTCCGTTCGAATAAGTGCTGGCACAAAGCTCGCCACCGAACACGCCAATGATCTGAGTGAGTTCGACCAGCAGTCCGGTTTCCTCCCAGGTCTCTCGGAGCGCAGCGTCTGATGGCGTTTCGTACGGCTCGATCATTCCACCCGGGGTGGTCCAGTCATTTCCTTCACTGTGCCGAACGAGAAGAACGCGCTGGCGGTTATCGAAGGTAAGGACGCTAACGGTCGGGACCTCAAGCACGGTGCTGCCGACCTTCGCTCGCAAGTTACAGACGTACTCCGACATTGGCATGGGATGTGCTCGGAATTCTAAGACGCAAGCTAATCGGCGCCGCGCTGGCGGCGCCATTGGGCCCTTTAAAGTGGCCATTGAGCGTTATGAAATTAAATACGATCAATTTTCTCATGGCTGCGGGCCTTCGTATCCCTCGATAATGATCAGATCGGCAGTCGACACAGTCTGCCGCAGTTTGATCGCCTCCTGGTATTCGGGCGACTTCCAGCAATCGAGGGCCGCCTGATACGTAGGAAACTCGATCACCGCATTGCGAGTGCGGCTTGCCCCTTCGGGATTCTCGTAGCGCCCCGCTCGCACCAGGAAGCGGGCACCGTACTTTTTCAGAGGCTCGGCGTTGGCCGCGATATATGCCTTGTATTTTTGCTCATCGGTGATATCGACCCGCACGATCCAGTAGCCTTTTGGCATAGTTTTTCTCCCGTTGCTGTTGATTCAGTCCCGTTGTCCGATTGGCAGAGGCCTCGCCAATAACCAACTCTGATCCTGATCGAGATGACGCTCAAACGAAAGCGCGGCATGGCTCAACGCATCAGCAAGTTCCGATTGATCCAATGCTTCGGCGGTAAAGCTCTGCGTCCAAGTTCCGCTCGCAGCGACATGCCGCAACGTCATGCTGACAAATCGTCCGTCATGCACTACGTCGTCAACGAAGACTTTGATTCCATCCTTTTCAGCCATGAAGCCTGGCACCGCACTCGCTGGCCAACCGTCGCGGTAGTGCTGAACGAGTACTACACCGGCCGGCTTTACGTGCCGCCGGCAGACTTGCAATAGCGCCGCACGAGCACCAGGAGCTGGCGCATGAATCAAGAAAGATCCGAGTACCACGGCATCGAATAATATATCGAGCGCTAGCTCTTCGATGTCGGACAGAACCGTCGTCGCTCCCCGGATTTCCGCCAACATCTCAGAGGAGTTATCAACTGCAATGACGCTGTAGCCCAACCCAACCAATGGATGGGTGATGCGCCCGACGCCAGCTCCAAGCTCGAGAATGGAACCCTTTGGAGGAATGGCCGATGCAATGACCGACGGCTCTACGCCGGCGGGAAGCAGCTTCCACAACTCGACGGAACAACCATCTGGAGTTTGAGGTCCGGGGCCCGACCCAGTAAATCGAATTGTAGTTACCATCGAATAATCTACGGCAAAGTGGCCGGAGATGAAAACGATTTGGTCGCATCTACCACAAACATCACCAGGGCGTGCAGATCCGTTGAGCCGCTGCTCGAAACCTGCATCGGCATATCGGCACCATGACCGGCTTCGGCCTGGCCGACCTTGACACGCATCACCCCGTGAGGACTACGGATGCTTTGCTCCCCGGCTAGCACCAAGAATGCCTCGGACCCCGGATGAGTATGCACGGGCGTAGTACTGCCTGGAGAACCGTTGACTTCGTTGATCCGAAGGAGATACTGCGGTGCCGCGACGCGTGGGACCGGTCCAACTTCTGCAATCTTGGTCGCGCCCGCTGACGACCCACCAGCCGGACCGAGCGTGAAGAGCCAGATTTTGCCCGCTGACTCGGCGACCAATGACCAGGGGTCCGCGGCCGCCTGCGCTTGCGCGAGCGCAGTAAAGTTCTCTATCCGCCAGAAGAGCGGTCCAGCGGGCAACTCCGCGACTTTCTTTTCGGCCAGTGGCTTGATGACAAGCGGCTGCTGCGCAATCGCCGTCGATTGCAGCGACCATAATCCCAATGCCAGAACCACGATCACAGCGATAACAATCCGTTTCATGGGGATCCTTCCTGGGTTACGTGCTTTGCCGAGCTTACGACCTGACGTCTAAACGCTTCAATGTCCGAATGTTTCACTCATGGACGTACGTCGCGCTAATTCAAATCGATCGCGTGGCGCTTGAGATCGTCAAGTGCGATGACCGCGAGCGCTTCTTCGTGTGTTGCCGAGAGCACGACCGGAGGCGCGACGCCGGCATCGAGCGCCTCGCGCCAGCGTCCGGCGCAGAGGCACCAGCGATCGCCGGGCTTCAGTCCGGGAAAGCCAACTGCCGGCTGCGGCGTGGACAGATCGTTGCCACTTTCCGCGGAGAACGCGAGAAACTTGGCCGTCATGCGCGCGCAGACGACATGCAACCCGAGATCCTCCGGACCGGTGTTGCAGCAGCCGTCGCGGTAGAAGCCCGTGCGCGGTTCCACGGAGCAGGGCTCGAGTCGGCCGCCCAAAACGTTGGTGTCCTCGGCCATGAGGCTCAGGGTTTCAGCGCACGGTATAGAAACGGCAGGCTCACGTCCATGCGATAGTCGATGTCCGAGTGATTGTCGTCGAACTCTTCGTACGTATGGCGAATGCCGGCCTGAGCGAGCCGCTTGGACAGCACACGCGTGCCATAGTGGATGTGATACTGGTCGCGCCAGCCGCAGTCGACGTAAATGCCCTTGAGCGACGTGAGGTTCGCCTTGTACCTGTCGACGAGCAGGATCGGATCATGCTCGAGCCAGCGCCTCCAGCGCTTTTCGATGAGCTCGCCGGTCTCGAGATTGAACGGGAGACGGAAGCCGAGCGGTGTCCTGGGAT
Source organism: Verrucomicrobiota bacterium (assembly GCA_005887855.1). The sequence continues at coordinate 3,725 of VBQB01000278.1, forward strand.
CGGGATCGTAGGTCGCGGCCATGCACACGTTCATGATGCAGTGCCCCTCGGCATGTGAAAGTTTTTCCTTTCCCCACACATTGTCAAGGAAACGCTTCACGCGGCCGTCGTCGACTCCCTCCGCGAGACCCTTGCGCGTGCCGGCGGCCAACGCATCGTAGCGGCCGGACCGGCGCTTCGGGATACGATACTTGGTGAGCTCGTTGAGCGTATTGGGCCAATCGTGCCAGTAGACGAAGTCGAAGTACGAATCGCCGGAGTGATCGGCGATGGCGCCCCAATGCTGAGCGTATTTCATGCCGTGAATGATCGCGCCATATCCGCCCGACGACTTGCCGAAGCAGCCGCAGTGATCGCGCGACGCGAGTGTGTGGAACTCGCGGTCGACGAAGGGGATGAGCTCGCGTGTCAGGTAATCCGCGTAGTTGCCGATCGCCGAGGAATTGACGTACTGGTTGCCGCCCAGCGCGGTGAAGCAATCGGGAAACACGAGGATTGTAGGTCCCATCTTGCGGTCGTGGATCAGGCGCGCGACGCGGTCGGGCACATTGTCCGCGAACGGTCGCCAGCCGGTGTGCGCGAGACCCGAGCCGGTGAAGCCGACCAGATCGAACAGAACAGGAAAGCGCCGGCCGGGCCCGCTCTTGCCGGCGGCACCACCGGCGTCGTACTGCGGCGGCAGCCAGACGGCGAGTTTGCGCAGATGAGGATCGCCCAGGCGGTTGTCCTTGAGCACTTTCGATTCGTGTTCCAGAACGACGAGCGTGCCGGACTTGCCGGCGAAGCGCTTGATGGCCATCGAATCCCCCGGGTGAACGGTGGCGGCATTGTAGCGCGGTGGTGTGCTTGAAGTCGCGAGACGAAGGCGCTAGCATGAAAATTGCTCGTCGGTAACCGAAGCGGTGGCGCCGGGACGTGTTGCATGAGTCCGCAGTGAGGTACGAACGACGTCAGAACCGCGCAAGGCAAATCGCGCTCGCGCACCGGCGCGCCGACCGTCAA
>VBQB01000279.1 GCA_005887855.1 Verrucomicrobiota bacterium
GGTTACTTACTGGGATTGCTCTTCGTGATGTCGAGTCCATGGAATATCGGATTCTGGCTCGCGGTGGTCGGCAGTCAGCAGAGCATAATGGCCCCGCCATCATTCTTGATCTCACTAATGCTTGCATGCGCAGTGGTTCTCGGTGCACTGACATGGACAGTTGTGCTTTGCGTCGCGGTCCGTTTAGGTGCTGGAATTTTCGCGCGGCACATGTGGCAAGTCGGGACTCAGGCGCTGAC
>VBQB01000280.1 GCA_005887855.1 Verrucomicrobiota bacterium
CCGAGTACGCCTTTTACGAAGGGAAGAAACAAGCGCTCAAGGAGATCGTCGATACGGTGGCCGCGTTTCGCTGTCCTCTCGTCGAGATCACTGGCGGCGAGCCACTGCTCCAGAAAAACGTGCTACCGTTAATGTCGATTTTGGCGGACGGCGGCTCGACAGTCTTGCTCGAGACGAGCGGCGCACACGATATCTCGAAGGTCGATGCGCGGGTCCATCGGATCATGGATTTAAAGACGCCGGGGAGCGGCGAAGTCGAAAAAAACTTTTGGCCGAACATCGACCATCTCACTTTGCATGACGAAGTGAAGTTCGTGATGGGATCGCGCGAAGATTACGAATGGTCGCACGAGCAGGTGCAGCGGTACAGTCTGCCTACACGTTGTCACGCCGTGTTGTTCTCACCGATCTTCGGCCGGATCGATCCTCGCGAGATCGTCGAATGGATTTTGGGGGACAAACTCGACGTCCGTTTTCAACTTCAGATGCACAAGTTCATCTGGAGCCCGACACAGCGGGGAGTCTGAGCGATGCGCGCCCGTTTGACGAAAGATTTCACTTTTGAAGCAGCACAGACTTTGCCCAATGCGCCGGAGGGTCATAAATGCAGAGGGGTGCACGGCCACAGCTTCAAAGTGGAAGTTTCTATCGAGGGCGATGTCGATCCAAAAACAGGATGGATTTACGATCACGCGACTATCAGCGACGCAATGAAACCCCTTCTGAAGATGTTGGACCACTCTTATCTCAACGACCTCGAAGGGTTGGAGAATCCGACGATCGAGACAATGGCGGCGTGGTTCTGGAATAAATTGCAGTCTCACTGCCCAGGGCTATGCGAGATTGTCGTGCACGAAACGCCGACGGCGCGCTGCGTTTATCGCGGCGACTAATCGGATTCAACGATCCTTCAGCCGCGCAAAGAAATCCTCGAACAGCGCGCCGTAAATTGTTCCCCGCTCGGGATGATATTGCACCGCAAGCGCGAATGGATAATTCCGCAGGCGCATTTGCTCGATAATGTCGTCGGTAACGCACCACGCTTCGACTTCGAAACCGTCCGCAATCCGATCGACCGCCTGATGGTGCGAGCTGTTTACTTTTTCGAATCGATGATTCGCAGTCGTGTCATAACGCAACGGCTGAATATCATGGTCTTTTTGGTCGGGGTGCTTGTGACCCGGAATATTGAGCTTAAGCGTGCCACCGAGCGCGACATTCAAGACCTGGATGCCCCTGCAAATGCCGAAGATCGGCAGACCGCGCGCGAGCGATTTTGAAATCGCCTCGAACTCCCAGCGGTCTCGCACAGGATCCGCATCCTTATCGATCAAGGTTGGATCGACAATTTCCTGTCGCAGAAATTCCGGCGCGATATCCGAGCCACCCGTCAGCAGCAATCCGTCCATTTGGTCCGTCGAAACATCGCCTTTGCGCGCATCGCAAACATGGACATTAGGATGCTTTACAAAAAATGGTTGAAACCATTTTTCGTCCTTCGGGCGGATCCAAGTGACGAGATTAGCCATCAAGGACTGTAAGATGTAGCGGCGGCTGTGTCAGCCGCCTATTTCAATCGGCGTTCCACAGAAACGCCCTACAATCCCATTAATTCGCGCACGTATTTCACGGGCGGACTGCCGAAAGAGATCACTTGATCGTTGTATTTTTTCTGATCGAACGATGCGCCTGCTTTTGATTTCGCCCTGTCCCGGAGATCGAGATGCTCGGTTACGCCGACGAAATAAGTGGAAAGCTGTGCGGAGGTGAGCCGTGCGCGTTTCCATTTCGCCACCGCTTCACCTTCCTGTTGAAAAGCTTGTTTCGTCATCAAATCCATCGCTTCCTGCTCGCTCATGTTCCCGGCGTGAATGTTTTGATCCAGAATGGCGTTGGCGATGGCGCGCAACCGCATTTTCAACTGCTGCATCTTGACCTCAGGTCCACCGTAACCCTGTTCTGCCATCATTTGTTCGCAGTAAACCGCCCAACCTTCGATGAATGTGCCGCTCTGAAAAATTGCGCGAACCAGTGTGGGAGCGCGAAATTCGTTGGCGTGCGCCAGTTGCAGGTAATGGCCCGGCATCGCTTCGTGCACGGTCAAATCGCGAATCATATAGTTATTGTATTCGCGAAAGAACGATTCCTTCCGCTCCTTCGTCCAATCTTTCGGGGTCGGTGCGACGGCGAAAAATGTCTTGCCCCTCTTCTCCAGCGGTCCCGGCGAATCGCAATAGGCTATGGCGACACCGCGCTTGAATTCGGGCATCGCGATCACGTCGAGCGGCACTTCTGGAACCGTCACCAAATTGTGCCGCTTTACGAAATCAGTTGCCTCCGCAACAATTTTTTGAGCATAGCCGACAACAGTGGCGTCGTCGGGATGTTGCTCAGCAAGTTTGTCGAGTACTGCGGCCGTGATCTTATGTTTGTCCGCGAGCGTTTTATCATCAGCCCTCGGAAAATATTTTTTATAGAGGGGTAGCGCAGTCTCGTAGATGGCCGTTTGCGCCTGCTGCAAATCCGCTTGCGCTCGCTTCATGATTTCTTCCATCGATAAGTCGGAGGCGAGCGCGAAGCGCAATTTCTTACGAAACTTGTCCGCGCCAATCCGAAAGTCGCCGTCGGAGCGCGGCAGCAGATCGGTCTGGAGCCATTTTTTATAGTCCTCCAGTGCTCCGGCGGTCTTTTCCTGTAATGGTGCAAGTTCTTTTTTCGACTGCGGGGCGCGATCGAGAAGGGGAGCGAGTCCTTCGCGAACAAGATTTATTGCGCCCTGCGTTTGCTCGATTGTCGTTTCTGTATGGACGCGCGGTGGATGCTGAAGATTGGCTTTCGCCTGAGCAATTACGCGCGGAATTTCCTCAATGCGCTGGCGCAGGTTTGGGATGCGTTTTTCCGGCGGTGCAAAGTCGCGCGCAACTAAAAGGTAAAGGCTGTTGGCCAGGCTCTGATTGTAAACGAGTGGATTCCAATCGGGCTCTTTTAACTCTTCAGCCTGGAAGATCTTGTAATCGATGTTCTCCTTCAGAATGCGAAAATCCACGTTGTTCGCGCCGGTAACTTGCGACCCATCGATGGCGTTCAGCTTGTCGCGAAACTCCTTTTGGATCGCTAGTTGTTTCGCCCGCGCTTCAGGCGAATAATCGGTTAACCGCCCATCAAACCGATGGTCGCCCAGTTCGGTAGCCTCCTCCGGATTGGTCTCCAGCTCCCGTTCGATGTAATCGTGCGCAATCTTCTGAAATTCGTCGTCTTTCGGATTCGCTCGGGCGGTGGATATCGAAAGTGATATAGACAATGCGACTACGAGGATGATTGTTTTCATTTTGAATCTGATCGCTACGCTTCCGGCTGGACCGCAAACCCCATCGCAGGTTCAGCGTCGCCGGCAACTTGAGTCTGGTCCTGCAAATAAGTTCGGCCCTTGTAAAACGGCGTGATGATCGCGAACAAAACTGCCGTTCCCAGCATCACCCAAACGAAAAACATGAAGTAACTGGTTCCTTGCAACTTCACTGAGCCGTCAGGATTTTGGATGAAGAAATTGACCGCGGCGGTGAATTGGTTGCCGAGTGAGACGGCAAGCAAATACGTGCACATGACAAGGGATTTGAGTTTGATCGGCCCTTGCGTGTAGGAAAACTCGAGATGGGTCGGTGAAACAAGCGTTTCGCCCGCGGTCAAAATCACGAACGCCCAAACTTGCCAGATGATGCTTGGTCGCGCGCCGCCGTCGATGCGCGTTTGAATCATCGCGACCAGGAAAAATGATGCCGCCGTAACAAATAAGCCTACGCCAATTTTTCGCAGCGGGGTTAAGCGAACAACTTTCTCCACCGCCGGATACAGCCAGTAGGAAAAGAGTGGCAGCATGATCAAAATAAAAATCGGGTTGACCGTCTGGATCTGCGATGACAACCACTCAACGCCGAATAAATGCCGATCCATCGACTCGGCCTGGAGAATCCACGAAGAAAAATTCTGCTGCCACAATGCCCAGAAAATGGCAACGAACGGGACCGGAATTAGGATGTTGAGCAGGATTTTGCCGGTCTCTTTGTTGAAAATTTCGCGCGCATACGTTCGCATGCCAACAGGCGGAATATGAACAAACTTTTTGCGGCCGGCCCAAAAGAAAATCGTCGCGATCACCATGAAGATACCGGGCAAGCCGAATGCGATGTCCGGACTGTGAAGGCGCGGACTTTCGAGAAAACTCACGATCGACGGCGAAAGTTTGGCGAAAAGG
>VBQB01000014.1 GCA_005887855.1 Verrucomicrobiota bacterium
GAAAAACTGCGCAAGAGCGAGGAGAAATATCGGGACCTGATCGAGATTTCACCCGACGCGATCTACGTGGTTGATGCCAATGGCATCTGTGTCTTGGGAAACCGCGCGGGCGTTGAGCTGGCCGGAATTCCCCAGGACGAACTGGTCGGGACGCCCGTCACCGACACGTATCTGCCGGAAGAACGCCACCTGTTTCAAGAGCGGCTCGAGAAATTAAAGACGGAACGCACCGTACGATTCGAGAGGAAATTCGTGCGCAAAAATGGGCAGATCGTTCCGGTGGAAGTCTCGGTGTCCGGGATACGTGGCGGATATTTCCAAGCGATCCTGCGCGACATCAGCGAGCGCAAGCGAGGCGAAGCCTTGCAGGCTGGCGAGAAACGGATCCTCGAGATGATCGCGACCGGCGTTGCGCTGAAAGAGATCCTAAATGCATTGTGCCTGATTATCGAGGAACAGCAGAGCGGTACGCTCGCTTCGGTTCTGTTGCTGAATCCCGATGGCGTTTATCTGGACGTCGTTGCAGGACCGAGTCTCCCCAAAGAATGGACGGAGCAAATGGAAAAGCTACCAATTGGACCGTGTGCCGGCTCTTGCGGCACCGCGGCGTATCGGGGATCACCGGTCATCGTCTCCGACATCGCGACTGACCCGCTGTGGAACGTGCCGGAGCATCGCGCCTCAGCACTGAAACACGAGCTGCGAGCCTCCTGGTCGAATCCAGTACTCTCTTCGAAGGGAAAAGTCCTGGGAACCTTCTGCATGTACTATCGCGAACCGCGAAGTCCGAACTCGCAAGACCTCGAGCTGATCGAGTTAGCGACGCACCTTGTGCGAATAGCCATTGAACGTGATCGTGCTGAGGACGCTCTGCGCGCTTCCGAGCAGCTCGCGCGCGGACAGGTCGAGGCACTGACCTACAGCTTGGATGTTCTCGCCACTGCGCCGGCGCCCGACAAGTTCCTCGGACAAATGCTGAGCACAATCGGCCGCCTTTTGGACGCGCAGAGCGTGATCCTTTGGTTGCTCGACGAATCAAATGATTCGCTCGTTTTACGTGCTTGGGCGGAAGGGGCAAATTTTGCCAAAGCGGACCCGGAGCATCCATTCATTAAAAATCCTTTATTGTGGAAGGAAGATCCCGGACTAGCGGAGGTGTTTTTTTCCGGAGCCCCTGTCGTCTGCGAAGACGTTGAACATGATCCGCGTATTTCCAGCGTTCTTCGCGAGTATTTGAGGTCTGGCGGAACCAGGAAATTTCTGAGGATTCCAACCCTGGTGGGCGGGAATGTTAAAGGATTCATCGGGGTTCGTCATGGGGCTCGGCGACCCTATCGACCGGAGGAGATCGAATTAGCGCAAGCGCTCGCTCATCAGGCGATGCTTGCAATTCAACTCAACGAATTTGCCGAGCAGAGCCAGCGCGCCGCCGTTTTGGGAGAACGCAATAGGATGGCTCGAGACATTCACGACACGCTCGCGCAAGGTTTTACCGGCGTGATCGTGCAGTTGGAAGCGGCCGAGGATGCAATCGCGTGTTGCCGGCGTAAGGAAGCGGATGAGCACTTGAAACGTGCGAGCGGATTGGCGCGGCGCAGTTTGAGCGAAGCACGCAGATCGGTCCACGCGCTGCGGCCGCAAGCTTTGCAACGAGGGAACTTTTGGGATGCGCTAAAAGGAATCATCAAGAGCACAACTGTTGGAACTGCGGTTCACACTAGTTTCGCACTTCGGGGCAAACTGCCCGAGTTGTCACAAGTTTGGCAGGAGAATCTTATGCACATCGGACAGGAAGCGTTGACCAACGCACTCAAGTACGCGCACCCACACAACTTTGAAACGCGGTTAAGCTGCAATACAAAGCACCTTCGCCTGGAACTTCGTGACGACGGTGACGGATTCAAAGTCAAAGATCGACATGACGGTGTTGGTCTGACCGGAATGCGGGAGCGCGTCGAACAAATGGGAGGGGAATTAAAGATCACCAGCTTGCGCGGCAAAGGCACGAAGGTCGTCGTCACGGTGCCGCATAATCACGAGTCGATGTTGTGACATCCAAAAAGAAACCTTCGCCGGTGCGCCGGCGAACCGCTGGTAGGGACGCCGCGCTGCGGCGTTCGGGACGTCGCAACTCGATGTCCCGCCCTAAGGCCGCGGCGAAGAAGCCTCGCATCGCTGTGCTCATCGCCGATGATCACAGCGTCGTGCGCGAAGGCTTGGCCTCACTGATTGGGCGCAAACCGGATATGACGGTCGTCGGCGAAGCCAGCAATGGCCGCGAGGCAGTCGATCTTTGGAAGCAGTGTCGCCCCGATGTGACGCTACTCGATTTGAGAATGCCTGAGCTCGATGGCGTCAGTGCAATCAAAGAAATCCGCGCCGGCGATGAGAACGCGCGCATCATCGTACTGACAACATTCGACGGCGATGAAGATATCTATCGCGCCATTCAAGCCGGAGCGAAAGGCTACCTTCTCAAGGACGCACCTCGCGAGGCATTGATGGATAGCATCCGTCGTGTGCACGCCGGCGAAACTTGCGTGCCCGTGCACCTCGCAGCCAAACTCGCCCAACGCGTCAGCGGCGAAACGTTGAGCGCGCGCGAGATCGAAGTCCTCAAGCTGATGGCTCGCGGCAAAAGCAACAAAGAGATCGGCTCGGCTCTCTTTATCAGTGAAGGCACCGTGAAGTCGCACGTGAAAGCCATCTTCGCGAAGATGAACGTCATCAGCCGCACCGAAGCCGTGGCGAATGCCACGCGCCGCGGCTTGATTCAGCTTTAGGCGTTTAGCCATGTCCCGCATCCAATGCCTCGAAAGTGGGGAAACCAGCTCCCTCATTCGCACTGAAAAAGAATCCCACCTTTGCACCATGGTTGCGCAACTGACCTACAGGTAACGTTTCGTGCAACAAAATGAACACGATCCTGATCATCTACGCTCTTACCATTTTATTGTTCGGCTTCGATTCAAATTCACGTCATGATTCAACCCGTTTCCGCGTTGAACGCTTCCTTAAATAAGGCGTTTGTGGCGGACGGGGCGCTAAATGTATGAGGCATCTCTTTTTTGCCCGAGTCGGTCTCTCGCTAGTCCTTTTGGCCGGAATTGGGTGCAGGAAAGCGTCTGCACCGTCGCAAGGTCCGCTACCGGTCAATGTCGTTACCGCGATCGAGAAAGAGGTAAACGAATGGGATGAATTCACCGGGCGATTGGAGGCCGTCGAGTTCGTCGAGATCCGACCTCGCGTGTCCGGTTATATTACGGAGATTCGTTTCAACGCTGGTGCGATCGTCAAAAAGGGCGATCTTCTCTATGTAATCGACCCGCGTCCTTATCAGGCGGATTTTGATCGAGCCGCCGCCGAAGTCGACCGAATGGACGCGCAGCTCAAGCTTGCCCAGATCGAACTAAACCGGGCGAAGGAGCTGCGGGACAAGAACACGATCTCGGCGAGCGAGTTCGACCAGAAAGCTGCAACCTATCAGGGTTCCGCCGCCGCCAAGAGTTCGGCCGAAGCGGCCAAGAATTCGGCCGCGCTGAATCTTGAGTTCACCCAAATCAAATCGCCGATCGATGGACGCGTTAGCGACGCGCGGATCACACTTGGTAATCTGGTCCAACCGGGTGCGGGCCCGGAGAGCGTGCTTACAACCGTAATCTCGGTCGATCCGATTTATGCGAAGGTCGATGCTGACGAGAACGCGGTTCTAAAATACGTAAAGCTCAGCGAAGAAGGGAAACGCGTGAGCGCGCGCACGGCCAAGATCGCGGCTTTCGTCGAGCTTGGTAACGAGACCGATTTCCCGCACGAAGGCTACATCGACTTCGTCGACAATCGACTTGATCCCGCGACCGGCACGATTCGCGCGCGCGTTGTCCTGAAAAATTGGAATCCTGCATTCATCACGCCAGGATTTTTTGCTCGCGTGCGCGTTGCCGGCGCGACGCCGTATCGGGCCGCACTCGTTGACGACAAAGTGATCAGTTCACAGCAGGGCCTGAAATACGCCTTCGTCGTGAAACCCGATAACACGATCGAACGACGTAACCTTGAGACTGGCGCCCTTTTCGAAGGCAAACGCATCGTGAAAACCGGCCTGAAGGACAGCGAGAAAGTGGTGTCTACGCGTCTGCAATTGTTGCAAACGGGAATGAAAGTGCAGCCAATTCCCGAGGAGCCGCCCGCTGGCGGTGCGGACACAAAGAAAAGCGCCCCTCAATCGAAAACCGCAAAATGAGAAATGCGGAATTCGGAATGCGGAATGCGGAACGAACGGAAGCTGTCAATCAGCCTGATTTGAAGAAGCGGACCAAGGCATTTGCGCTTCGAATTTTAAAGCTTGTCGATGCGCTGCCGAAGACAACGGCAGGTCGTGCGCTTTCGTCGCAGATCGTACGTTCCGGCACATCTGTCGCGGCTAACTATCGTGCTGCTTGCCGTGCGAAATCGACCGCCGACTTCATCGCTAAAATGGGAATCGTCGAAGAGGAAGCCGACGA
>VBQB01000015.1:0-2803 GCA_005887855.1 Verrucomicrobiota bacterium
CAGCACTCAATTTGAAGACGTAAACGTATTCGTGGCAATGGCGATCAAGGAGATGAAGAAGACGCATGGCGCACCGAAAGAGAAGATCGCTTCAGGCAAGACGCGCGACGGCCACGACTATTTTATCAATGAATATCCGGCGACGAAATCTTACTCGCAGTGGGAACGCGTCGCCTATGTCCAATTGCCGCGGGCTGTCGCCTACATCGTCCTTTCATCGCGGGATGAAGCGAGTTATCGGAAAGATTCGGGGGCCCTCCAGGAGGCGCTGAAGACATTCATGTACCTCGAAACCGACACGAAAAAGCGTTAACCCAGAGCCCTTGAATAGCGGGACAAGCGTGTATCTAAGTCGTCTGCCCGCGCCAGTCGAAGCAATCGTTGTGCGAGGTATAACGAGTTGTCGTAGGTAGTGACCTCACCTCGGCTCAGTAACGTCCGTGTGTTCTCTCTGCAGGATGTCCATCACCTGTTTTAAGGGTTCGGCGCTAACTCTGCTTGTCCCCGTAAACGGATGGTCGAGGATATATATTAAAACCAAAATCAACGTTAGGGTTACCGTGAGCGCAGCTGTCATGAGGTACTGTGACCTAATGTTCTTCATTCCGAAGAAATACGTATACGAAACTGTGATCAGCCCGCCGATCAGCAAGACTAACCAGACAGCCAATGGCACCGTGTCGTTCCCCGCAAATATTCTGAGTCGACGGTACTCAGCCAGGTTGTTTAACCGCTTTAATGATTCGGCGTACAGCTCTCTATTGGGAACCGATTTCTCGTCTATCTGATAGAACAGTGTTATAAGCCTTGCCATTGCTCGGTTGGAATGGAGGTTTATCTCGCCCTGTGACATTCTTTTCAGTTCATCATTATAAACCGAAGCGACGTAATCCATTAGTTCTTGCTGTATCATCCCCCTCGCCGGATCTGGGAATGTTTTCGTAATGTGAAAAATGTCATCGGCCTCGTTGCCTTCCATTTCCAGGTTTTTCTTAGCGTCGTCATATCCACTCCACGTAACAAATACGACGAAAGCGACGACCACTCCATAAAGCAGCCCGAATGCATTAAAGATGATGGCGGCTACTTCGTGGTTCTCTTTTAACACCTCCGCGGGATATGTCCTCCGCACAAAACGAAGTCCGGCGAATGCAAGTGAAGTGGTAATCGCTGAGACAATCAAAAACGAAACCGCTACCGGCAAATAAAGTATCAATTGCATAAGCCTTATTGGTTTGAAAACTAGTCAGGTTCGGAACTCGAACCAGATCACCGACGCCAGTAAACTCATGGCTCCTTGATTCGACAACAAAATATCACGATGACCTTCGACTCCGCGTTTTGGCGGCGCCCTGAATCGAACTACGAGTGCGCCGCAAACGCGCGGAACATGCGCAGCTCGCCGATATTGTATTTGCCACCGAGCAGAGCGCTGACATCGGTCAGTTTTTCATCGCTGATCTGGCGGAACGCGGCCGCGATTTCTATCTGCTGCGCCGCGGAGAAGAATCGATCTCGCTCGATGGCCTGGCCAGACTCGATGGCAGCGACAAGATGTCCGTAAATCGTACTGCGCACGAATCCGCGCGCGCGCGCGATTTCATCGACTGATTCGCCTTTACGGAAACGGCGCAGCGTCTCCGACTCGCTGTCATTTAACGCAGAGCGACGACGCGGTCGTGCATGAGCGTCGGTAAACGTCTGCCGTGGATTTGTCGCGAGATACTCTGCGATTCCGGCAAGAAACGGCTCCGCGAAATCTTTTAGTTTTTGCTCGCCGACACCTGGAACTCGCCGGAACTCACTCGCCGTTGTCGGATAAGCGCGCGCCATTTCTCGGAGCGATACATCCGAGAAAATGACGTAAGCGGGCACATTGCGTTCGTCTGCTAGTTTGCGACGCAGCACGCGCAAACGCTCAAACAGTCGTTCGTCGCATTCAATCGCGCCGGCCCGAGCTTTTCCGGTGCTCGCTGCAACATCGATCTGCTTTGTGAGCGTGATAGGCGTTCGCTGTCGCAAAGCATCCACACCAGTTTGCGTGAGTTTCAGCGTTGCAAACTTGCCGGGTGCGCATTCGATGAGCCCCAGCCGCAACAGTTCGCGACCGATCGCCTGCCATGCATCGCGTCTTAATTCCCGGCCAATGCCGTAGGTGGACAATTCGTTGTGGCGTCGCTGCCGGATTGCTTCCGTGTCCGCGCCGGCGAGCACCTCGACCACATGATTTAACCCAAAGCCGAATCCGCTTTTTGCGTGGATCCGGTGAACGCACGAGAGAAATTTTTGCGCCGGCACGGTGCCGTCGAATATCTCGCGCGGAGTGAGGCAATTGTCGCAGCCATCACACGAAACCTGTAGCGGCGGTCTATGACCGCCGATCGCTGCAGAATTCGCGGGCCATTCCTCTCCAAAATATTTCAACAACGTCGCGCGCCGGCATTCGCGCGCTTCGGCGTAATGCACCATTTGCCGAAGCTGCTCGCGTGCGATCCGCTGTTCGCTTCCCCTCTTCTCATTGATGAAGTGCATTTGCTTGGCGACGTCGCTCGCGCTAAAAAGCAACACACATTCACTCGGCAATCCATCGCGTCCCGCGCGCCCCGTTTCTTGATAATAACTCTCGATATTTTTCGGCAGATCGTGGTGCACGACAAACCGCACATTCGGCTTATTGATGCCCATGCCGAACGCGATGGTTGCGGTGATCACGCGCACATCGTCGCGCAGAAACAGTTCCTGGTTCTTCGTGCGCTCGACGGCGGTGAGACCTGCGTGATATGGCTTCGCGCTTACACCATCT
>VBQB01000015.1:2879-12539 GCA_005887855.1 Verrucomicrobiota bacterium
AAGCTGGCGACATAGCAACGCGCATCGCGCAGTTCCAATTGTTGCACAATATCCTTGCGGACGCGCTCAGTTGCCGTCGCAGTTAACGCCATGATCGGAACGCGCGGGAAAAACGTGCGCAATTTCGCCAACTCCCGATACTCCGGCCGAAAATCGTGACCCCATTCGCTGATACAATGCGCCTCGTCGATGGCGATCTGGACAGTGTTCCAGCGTTTGGCGTTCTCGAGAAAATGTTCAAGCATCAACCGCTCCGGCGCGACATAAAGCAGCCGGTATTCGCTGCGATGAAGTCCGCGCAACCGCCTTCGAGCCTGCGTCGCGTTGAGCGCCGAATTCAGAAACGTCGCTGCGATCCCGCTCGTTTGCAGCGCATCGACCTGGTCTTTCATCAACGAAATCAGCGGGGACACCACGATCGTTAGCCCATCGCGCATTAATGCCGGCAGTTGAAAACAGAGCGATTTGCCGCCGCCAGTCGGCATCAACGCAAAAACATCGCGGCCGGTCAGCGCGTCCGTCACGATCTCTTCCTGCAACGGCCGAAATTCATCGTACCCGAAATATTTCTTCAGTGCGCCAGCTAAATCCATTCAGCCTTTTTAGCTGGCTGGAGCGAATTTCGACAGCCGAATTAAATACGGCGGCCTTTGACGCCAAAAGATCGGCAGTCGCATTGCCCTGCCTTCCAAGATAACCAACGGAACGCTCGATGAGTGATTAGTCTTGATTTCTATATCTGAACAACATGGACTGAAACATGTGGAGCGCGACGTGAAGGCGAGCACGGAAGCTTCGCTGGAAGGACGTCGCCGCGAGGAATCTCACTAAGCCAACTTCAACCCATGCGCGTCGCCACTTACAACGTTGAGAACCTTTTCAGCCGTGTCAGGGCGATGGCTACGGACGATCCCGCCAAATCCAAGGAGGTGCTGGAGGATGTAATGGAACTGCAGAGATTGATCGAACAGCCCACTTACAGCGTGGCGGACAAAACCAAAATGTTGAAGTTACTCAAAAAGCAGAGGGCACTTGGTGACACAGGACCAATTTTTCTCCAGGAAACTCGCAAACGTTTGGTCTGGAAAGGAAAGATAGTCGCAGAGGGGCCCGACAATTGGGTGGGGTGGATCGAGTGGCGCCGCACGCTGATCGAGAATCCTGCCATTCAAAATACCGGCCGGATTGTTTCCGAAATAAAAGGGGACGTGCTTTGCATGATTGAGGTAGAGAGCCGGCCGGTCCTCCGGCGTTTTAATGATACCGTCCTGGAGGCGTTCGCTTATCCGCACGCCATGTTAATCGATGGCAATGACGAGCGCGGGATCGATGTGGGATTGCTTAGCCGTTTTCCCGTCACCGATATGCGCAGTCACGTGGACGATCCTGATCCCGATACGGGCAAGCCGGTTTTCAGCCGTGATTGCGCCGAATTCAAAATCGATCTACCGGGAAACAAAAACCTCTGGATACTCTGCAATCATTTCAAGAGTCGCGGCTACGGCAACAAAGCGGATAATGATCGCAAACGGCGCCGGCAGACCGAGCGCGTCTCGGCGATCCTCAATCGCTTCAATCTCTCGGACACATGGGTCATCGTGGCGGGCGATTTCAATGAGTTGCCATCGTCCAACTCGCTTAAGCCGCTCTTACAGTGCCCCGGTTTGCGCAACGTCTTTGAAAAGTTGCCCGCTGGCGAGGATCGCTGGACGCATCGCGACGACGCCACACCGAGCAAAAACAATCAGATCGATTACCTGCTCGTCTCCGATTCGCTCTGGCCGCACTTGCAACAAGTCGGGATCGAACGGCGCGGCATTTGGTCAAAAACCAAAAAAGTGCGCGACAAATATCCGCCCCTCTCGACGGTGACCGGCGACTCCAACGCAGCCAGCGATCATGCTGCCGTTTGGGCCGAATTCACGTTGTAAGATCGCAATCGCCTTTGCAACGCATGTTCGTGATTTAAACTGGATTTTGCCGTGGACGCGGACGCTGACGGCGGTGGACTCCATGTCGCGCTTTCCGATAACGAACATGGTGTGGACCTTTATTTGCTCGGCACGCTGAATTTTGCCGTTGATTTTATCGGAGCTGAGGTCGATCTCAGCGCGGACTTGATGGGCGCGCAGCTCGTTTAAGATCGACATCGAATAATCGAGCACCTTGGGCTCATCACCGATCGGCAAGATGCGCACTTGTTCGGGCGCGAGCCAGAGCGGGAAGTTGCCGGCATAATGCTCAATCAGGAATCCGATGAAACGTTCATGCGTGCCGAGCGGGGCGCGATGAATGCACAGCGGAACTTTGTCGATGTTATCGCGATCTTTGTAGCGAAGATCGAATCTTCGCGGTTGCGCGAAATCGACTTGGTTCGTTGCGATTGAAAATTCGCGCCCAATCGCGCTCCAGGCTTGCACGTCGATCTTCGGCCCGTAAAACGCGGCTTCATTTGGAACTTCCACAAAGTTGATGCCGGAATTCTTCAGCACATTTCTCGTCATTACTTCGGTTTGTTTCCAAAGCTCGGGTTCATCAACAAACTTCTGGCCAAGCTTCGCCGGATTGTGCGTGGAAAAGCGCATCAGGTATTTCTGGATGCCGAAGAGCTTGAAATATTTCAGATACATCTCGTTCACGGCGTTGAACTCCGCTTCGAACTGTTCCGGCGTCATGTAGATGTGCGCGTCGTTCATCTGCATCGAGCGAACTCGCATGAGGCCGAACAGCTCGCCGCTCTGCTCGTAGCGGTAACACGTCCCATACTCCGCCAGCCGCAATGGAAGATCGCGATAACTGCGCGGTACCGCCGCAAACAACTTGTGATGATGCGGACAGTTCATCGCTTTGAGGTAGAGGCGATCAACGCCGCCTCTGTTTAGTGCGAGTTCGCTGAAAAAGCGCGTGTAAATCGCGTTCTCCAACGCCTTCCGACGCTCAGGTTGAATGCTCGCGCGGATGCTCTCGATCTTCTGGAAGTAATCTTCGTTAGAAATCGCGGTGGCCAACAGCGCTAGTTCTTTCTCGAATTCTGCGGCCCATTTACGATCAGCCTTTACGAACCCCACTCGATCTTGAGTGATCATCACCTGCGATGCGCCTTCTCCGCGCAGTTCCATCGGCGGGAACATCGACTCGGCGTAGTAGGGGAGGTGCCCGCTCTTTTGGTACATGCTTTCGCGTGCGATGTGCGGAGTGCGGACGCGTTGATAGCCAGCGGCGAACTCGGTTTCCTTTGCAAGCTTTTCCAATTCGTCGGCGATGACTGCGCCTCGCGGCAAAAACATTGGCAGGCCTGGACCGACGTCATCGTCGAAAACGAACAGCTCGAGTTCCTTGCCGAGTTTGCGGTGGTCGCGCTTCTTCGCTTCCTCGAGCATCGCGAAGTAGTCGTCGAGTTCCTTTTTCGTTTTGAACGCCGTGCCGTAAATGCGCTGGAGTTGGGGATTCTTTTCGTCGCCCTTGTAGTAAGCGCTCGCCACGCTCGTGAGCTTGAACGCGCCGATGTTTCCCGTGCGCATGACGTGCGGGCCGGCACACAGATCGACAAAGTCGCCGCTGCGATAGAGCGAAATTCTCTCGTCAGGCGGAATGTTTTCGATGATGTCGATCTTGTATTTGCTTGGTTCAGGTCGATCGCTTAGCGCAGCGAGACGCCCTTTTTTTCCAAGCTCGAGCGCCTCATCGCGCGACACTTCCATGCGCTGGAATGGATGATTCGCTTTGATCTCCTTTTTCATCTCCGCTTCGATCTTTTCGAAATCGTCAGGCGAGATGCGGTGTGGAAGATCGACATCGTAATAAAAACCATTCTCCACGGGCGGCCCGGCAGCGAACTGCGCTTCCGGCCAAATCTTCAGAATCGCCGTTGCGAGTACATGCGACGCGGAGTGACGCAGCCGCTCGATGTCCGTCATCGTCGCGCGTTCTTCTAACGTTTTGCGTTCCTCGTCCATTGGTTAAAAGCCGGTGAAATTAACCACGAAGGGCACGAAGAACACGAAGAAATTTGCCGATCCCAAAACCTCAGAAACCTTTGTGCTCTTCGTGTTTAAAAAAGTGCACCCTTTCCTGGCGTGCAGTGCGACGTATTCTTAGCTGTGGCACGACTTTGGCAATTTCTGATTGTTGCCATGCTGGCCGTGACCGGTTGCGGTCAAAAGGCTGTATCGGTGTCCGATCTTGGCAGCGAGCGCCAGCGAATGGTGCAGGAGCAGTTGATGTCGCGCGGTGTTCGTGACGAACGCGTGCTGGCGGCAATGAATAAAGTCCCACGTGAGGAATTTGTGCCACAAGACTCCCGGGCGGCCAGTTACACCGATCAACCGCTTCCGATCGGCTACGGTCAAACCATTTCGCAGCCGTACATCGTCGCCTTCATGACAGAGCAATTACGACCGAAACCGAGCGATCGTGTTTTGGAAGTCGGAACCGGTTCAGGTTATCAAGCGGCGATTTTGGCCGAGCTCGTGGCGGAAGTTTATTCGGTCGAGATTGTCGAGCCGTTGGCGAAAAATGCCGAGGCGACATTGCAACGGCTCGGCTGCAAAAATGTGCACCTGAAAATCGGTGACGGCTACAAGGGCTGGCCAGAAACAGCGCCGTTCGATGCGATCATTGTCACCTGCGCACCGGACAAAGTTCCGCAGCCACTCATCGATCAACTCAGAGACGGCGGGCGCATGGTCATTCCCGTCGGCGACCGATTCGCTCAGGAATTGTATCTGCTCGAAAAGAAAAACGGGCAACTGAAACAAAGTGCTACGTTGCCGGTGCGTTTTGTGCCGATGGCCGGTGAAGCGACCAAGAAATAATTTGTAGCCGCTTCGCTGCGCGCGCGCCGCCCACAAGGCGGCGGCTACAGTTTCACTTAATCGCGGCGAGCCTCTTTAGATCAACGCGCTTGACCCATCCCTGCAGCTCTTTTGCGTCCTGGTTCTGCAATTCGATCTGAAGAAAATAGCGATTGGCGACCATGACCCAAAGCGTGGCGTGTTTGCCTTCATTTTCGAACGCCTCGAAGCCGGGATTGCCGTCGATCGTGACTGATTTGCTGTAACCTTCGCTGGTTTCGCTGTTGTTATTCCACGCGGCCGTGGTGGCGCTTACGTAATCTGGATTCGCGACGGAATCGAGAATGCTAACCGCCGCGGTCGGGGCTTTGTCGCCCTCACCTTTTCGGTAATCGCGATGGACATTGGTAATTCTGAATCCGCCAACATCCTCGGTCGAGCCTTCCGGTTTATCGGCAGTCCAGCCTTGCGGTGCTTCTGGCAAAATGGGAAGCAATTTCGGATAATCGACGACATCGGGCACAAGGATCGGCTCGTTTTGCGCGTGCGACGGAGGAATGGCGAAGGCGATGAGCAACGCTACCGTAAGAAATACAGCCTGCGCGAGAGAGCGAGGTTGCTGCCGGTAAACGAGAGCCGTTGGTTTCATGGAAGTGCCTTCACCGCAACCTCAGATTACCGTACTCGATTGACTTTGCCGAGGCTGTTTGTCAAGACGCGGTTGCATGAGGCGAATGAGCAAACTGTCGATAACTTTGTCGATCTTCGCCGTAGCGGCCCGGCTGGTTTTGATTGATCAGCCTTACATCGACAGCTGGAGCTGGCGACAAAGCGACCTTGCGGCCATTGCGCGAAACTTTGAGAAGAACGGCTTTCATTTTGCCCACCCGCAGATTGATTGGGCAGGCGATGCGCCGGGCTATGTCGGCACGGAATTTCCGATTTTGCCGTTTCTAGCGGCGCTCTGTTACAAAGTCTCAGGCAGTCACGAGTGGATCGGACGCAGCCAGGCCGTAATCTTTTTCGCTCTTTCGCTACCATTTTTCTTTTTACTCGTGCGCGAAATTTTCGGCGGCATGGCAGCCACTTGGGCAACGTTTTTCTACAGCTTCGCGCCGCTGAATATCTTCGCTGGTCGCTCATTCATGCCGGACGTTCCTTCGCTCAGCCTGGCGCTGATCGGTTTGTATTTCTTCCTGCGTTGGATTGAAGATGGAGCCAGCGGGTTTGAAACCGACTGGACAAACACCGGACAAAATGTCCGGTGGCCGCACAGGCTACAAGGCTATGTTCCGTTTTTTGCCAGCGCCGTCGCCATTTCGTTGGCGCTGCTTATCAAGTTGCCGACTGCGATTATTGGCGCGCCACTTCTGTTTCTCGTCTGGCAAAAATGGCGCTGGAATTTCCTTCGGCAACGGGTGCTCTGGCTTTTTACGGCGACGACAATTTTGCCTTCACTCGCGTGGTACTGGCACGCACATCTAATCGCCGAGAGATTTTATCCGCATCATTTTTTCGGCGCGGGCGGAATCCGGATCGAAGATTTCGCGTGGTACTGGAAGATTGCGCGACTGACCGCGACATCGAGCTTGACGCCAATTCTTTCGATCATTGCGGTTATTGGTCTGTTCGTAGCGCGTCGCGGGAAACACGCGTACTTCTTTCATTGGTGGCTAGCAGCGATGATTCTCTTCATCATCATAGTGGGCTATGGCAATCGCCATCCTTGGCTGCTTGGCGCGTTGCGGCGATTACCTTGTCAGTCTTGGTTGCGAGTTCGTTCTTGGTTCTAGCCTGTGTTTACGTGCGACCCCTTTATCGCCCGTCGGCCGTTGAACTTCGCGCTGCTGGTCTGGAATTAAGGAAAATCACATCGCCACATGCGTTAGTTATCGCGGCGGACGACGGCGATCCGACTGTTTTCTATTACGCAGAGCGCCAGGGCTGGCACCTTCTGGAAAAAGACGGCATCTATAACGGCAATCCCAGCGATAACCAGCAGTTGATTGTCGATCTTGATCGATTGCGTGGGCGCGGCGCCACGCATCTTGTTTTCACCACCAACACAGTTTGGTGGTTGGATTACTATCCTGAATTCGCACAGCATCTGGGACAGACTGCGACGCCGTTGGAAGCAACGTCTCAGTTCAGAATCTACAAATTGACTGGCGCAACAAAATGAAAGCTTAATGTCGGACGTCCAAAAGCCTCGCCGTCAGCTCGGATTATTTGACGCCATTATGATCGTGATGGGCGGCATCGTTGGCGCGGGAATCTTCGCTAATCCTTCGGAGGTGGCGCACCGCGTTCACACGCCGTTTTTGATCCTGGGCGTCTGGGTGCTAGGCGGATTCATCGCAATGTGCGGCGCATTTATCTGGGCGGAACTCGCCACACGATTGCCGGAAGCCGGCGGCCAATATGTTTATCTGCGCGAGGCATTCCATCCTTCGATCGCGTTCGTATATGGATGGGGACTGCTGCTGGTCACGCAGACTGGAGGCATGGCTGCGGTGGCAGTCATTTTCTCATCTTACTTTCGCGCGCTCACTGGGGTGGCTTGGAACGACACCGCGATCGCAGCCTTAGTGCTACTCATATTAACTGGGATCAACTGCCTGGGAGCGCGCGCTGGCAGCAATGTGCAAAGCGCTTTTATGTTGTTAAAGATCGGGGCGATTGCGGCGCTCGTGGTACTTGGATTCGCGTTGGGCGGTGGATCTCTCAAATCAGGGCCGTTGCTTGCGCAGCCAGTTTCATTCGGGCTCTTGAAAAGCATTGGATCCGCCATGGTTCCCATCGCGTTTGCCTACGGCGGATGGCAGACCGCGACTTTCGTGGCCGGCGAAATGCGCGACCCGCGCCGCGATTTATCACGCGGGCTGCTGCTGGGCGTGACCGCTGTTGTCGGGCTCTACCTTGCAGTCAATCTCGCATGTCTGCGTGTCCTCGGTCCGGCCGGCCTCGACGCAACAACGATTCCGGCTTCTGATGTGATGCGGATCGCACTGGGGGAACACGGGGCACAATGGATTGCCGTCGGGATCGCAATCTCGACACTCGGATTCCTCAGCCAAAGCATGCTGACCGCTCCGCGCGTGTACTACGCGATGGCCCGCGACGGGTTTTTCTTTGAGAGCGTCGGTAAACTGTCGCGACGATCGAGAGCGCCGGTAGTCGCGATCGTCCTTCAGGGTATAGCGGCAATCGTAATCGCCTGTTCTGGGACATATGGCGAGATTTTGAACTTTGCAGTGACTGTCGATTTCATTTTTTTTGGAATGACAGCGGCATCGCTCTTCATTTTGCGCCATCGCTATACTGGATCGGATGCGGGAATCTACCGTGCGCCGGGGCATCCGTTTACGACCATCTTATTTGTGTTGTCCTGCGCTGGCGTTGTCGGAAGCGCAATTGTGGCTGCGCCCGGCAACAGCGCGGTCGCGCTCGGTATCATGCTGGCTGCCCTTCCCGTTTATTATTATTGGAGCAGATTCAAACGAGCCCGTTCATGAGACATAAGCATTCCGACTACATGCATTGGTCCAAGACGCAGAGCCGCGCCCGGTTCAATCTCGCCACCAGCGGCGTCGGCGCATTTGCTCTCCACGAACTGCCAGTGGATTTGGAAAAACTCGAAATCAACGGCGACAACAGTTATGGCTACGCACTGCTGCAGTCCGCCATCGCCGAATATCATGGCGTTGATCCCGAGTGTGTGGTGGAGGCCGCCGGCACTTCCATGGCGAATCACTTGGCGATGGCCGCGGTGCTGGAGCCAGGCGACGAAGTGTTAATCGAGTATCCCGCGTACGGTCCAATTCTTGATGTGGCCCGGTACCTGGAAGCAGACGTGAAACGCTTTTCGCGCGCGGAAGAGAACGGCTGGACGGTGGATCCGGGGGAGATTCGCCGTTCCGTCACGCCCAAGACTCGGCTTATCGTGATCACTAATCTGCACAACCCAACAAGTGTGCTTACGCCCGATTCAGTCTTGCGCGAGGTTGGCGATATCGCGCGCCGTATCGGAGCGCTTGTGCTGGTCGATGAAGTCTATCTTGACGCGGTGTACGAGGGGACGCCCCGAACCTCGTTTCACCTCGGACCCGAGTTTTTAGTGACCAGCAGCTTGACCAAGGTTTATGGCGTCAGCGGACTGCGTTGCGGATGGATTCTGGCTCGCTCCGACCTCGCACGGAAGATGCAGCGCCTGAATGACCTTTATGCCGCGACGGCGGTTTATCCCGGTGAACTTCTTAGCGTTGCCGCATTCCAACATCTAAACCAGCTTCGCGAAAGAGCGCGCCGCATCGTGGAAGCAGATCGTAAATTGCTCCGCGATTTTCTGGCGCGTCAGCCCGCCCTTTGCGCTGTGTGGACGGATTGGGGGACAACCGCGTTCGTGCGATTGTCCCGCAGTCGTGGGAGTAAGGCCGATGTTTTCTTGGAGCGGCTGCATGCCGAGTTCGAAACCTCGGCGGTCCCCGGCCGATTCTTCGGGACGCCTGACCATTTCCGGATCGGCATGGGTGTGAACACCGAAATGTTCGCGGAAGGCCTGAGTCGCATCGGCCGGGCATTGGCGAGCGAGACGACCGCAAAGCCATGACCCCCTGCTCGGAGTTGCTTACGCCCACGTGTCGTCGAGAATCAGCGGGAAATGAAAATTCAAACTGATTTCGCGATTCGTTCAGCGCGTGTGGAAGATGTGCCGATCATCTTTCAATTGATTCGCGATCTGGCAACTTACGAACGCGCGCCAAACGAGGTCACTGCGACGGAAGAACAACTTGTCGATGTTTTATTCGGCAAAAGACCCGCCGCCGAGGTTTTGCTTGCGTTCGAGAAAGACAAGCCGGTTGGCTTC
>VBQB01000016.1 GCA_005887855.1 Verrucomicrobiota bacterium
CTTCAAGTCAGATCAACCCTCAGAACAACCCAAACAAAAAACCAAAGCAAAACCCCAGAACACTTGTCCGCCGAAGCCTTGCGCGAAGGTGGAATCCCCAAGACAAAACCTCTGAGAACATAAACCCTCAGAACAACCGCAGAAACAAAACCCCAATATGAAAATAAAAAACAAACTCTCCTCAGCATTTACGCTGATTGAACTGCTGGTCGTGATTGCGATTATCGCAATCCTGGCCGCACTGGCAGTGCCGGCGTTAACGTCGGCGCTGAACAAGGCCCAAATGACCGGCACGATGAACAACGCGCATCAGCTTTACATAGCTCAATTCCAAATGTCGAATGACGCCACGGCAACGGGTGCTTCGAATATTGGATGGCCTGGCGACATGATCGCGGCTAATACACTCACAGCAGGAAACTATCTGCAGTATCTCAACGTATTGCTCACAAACGGCTATCTGAAGGCCGGCGACGTTTCGAAGCTGATGAACTCTCCGGGAGGGAATTATGTCCCCGCGATAAACTGGGCTGCAACTCCGCCAATCTTATCGGGTATAGGTACCGGAGACGCTGGCCTAAAAGTTTACGCCGTCGGAGACGCGGATTCGGCGAATTGTATTTTTGCCGCCAGCCATAACTACGTTTACAACACAGCGCTGTCCGCGCCAGACCCAGCAACGGGCGCCGGGATCCCTTACGGACAGAAGGGCTTCATCGTGGTGAGAAAAGGCGGTGACGCGGCTGTCTTCAGAGGGGGCCAGGCTCTGGCGACCAATTGGCCCGACAACCCAACGTTCCAGACGCAGGTCGGCATGATGCCTACCAACCAGGAAGGCGGGGCGCTCGGCACGGAACAAGCGGGCACTAACGTGTTCACACAACGGTAAGAAGCGAAGCTGGCTCGTTTAGTTTAGATTAATTCAACCCAGCACTTTGCTAGTCAAAGTGCTGGGTTTGTTTTTGGGGAGCGCCCAGCACATTCACGCGGCTGCGACATTCATCGAAGACTTCAAATCTTCCGAATGTGCTGGGTGCTGGTTTGAAAGCCTGGCCGTCGCTTCGCGTCCGTTGCAGCGGCGCCCTCGCCGAAACGGACTTGGGATCTTAGTTTGGTCCACAGAGTGATTCGCACTCGCCGAGTGCCTTATTAGCGAATCGAGTTCGATCCATGGAAGAGTGAGAACAACAAGGCAAAACACGGGATCGATTTTGTCGAAGCGCAGGCGTTCTGGAAATCGAAGCACGTGCTTCTCGGTGCCAAGACGCTTTAGAAAAGCGATACGTAGTCATCGGGAGAATCGGCGGTGAATATTGGTCTGCGATTATCACCTATCGCGGCGCGGTATTCGGATTATTAGTCTAAGGAGATCCACCGCAGCGGAAATCGAGACGTATGAAAAAATCGCTGGCTAATCAGACAACAGCGAAGAACCTCCAAGAAAGATTCGATAGGGGTGAAGATGTGCTGGATTATTTTGATCTACACAAAGCGCGCCTTGTCGATCCGCAGTCCAACAGGAACGCCAAGGGGAAATTCCCTTATCCGGTAAAGCGGAGCCCCAAGCGTACAGCGGTAGTTCGAGAAAAATCGGCGCGTTATCAGAAAAAGAAATAGGGACTATGGAAGCCGAGATCGACCACGGGCGTGTGATTCCAAAGGAGCCGGAGAAGTTGCCCCTCACAGGAAGAGCGTTGCTGACGGTGCTTAATCCCACTGGCGAAAAGCCCGATTGGGACAAGGTAATCGGATTGCTCGGCACGATGCAGGAAAAAGTGGACGGACTGACGATAGAACGCGACGCACGAGCTGAATGAGACGGTAGATCACGCTCGCAACAGTAAGCCATCCCCTCATGCGGTGGCTTCTCGACACGAAATTGCTGATCGACGCTTTTGCTGGACGCTCGGATAGCGTAAGAGCAATCACGAGCGCTCGCACGGCGAGCCTGGAGTGGATCGGCTACTCGTCGATCACACGTCTGGAGGTGCTCGGGTTTCCTGGATTGAACGCCGCTGATGAAATTGGACTGCGCAATCTACTGGCTCAATTGAGCGAAGCGCCAATCGATGACGCTGTCATCGAGCGAGCAATCGAAATTCGCAAATCGGTTCGGATGAAAATACCGGATGCTGTCGTAGCGGCTACTGCCCTCGTTTACGAGGCAAATTTAGTGACTCGGAACACAGGCGATTTCAAAAACATCCTTGCTCAACCCTGCAATAATGTAGCCTGCAAAGCGGTTAGCGCTTTTATCACAGCCTGATCTACAGCTGCTCGGTACGAACTTTTGTCTGAGATGACGGTGCGATAACTGGCTTTTGACGGGGAGTATCCGGGACGGGTTCAACGAGCCACTTCCAGCCCGTGTTCCCATTTTTCAGGTCGAACGTCCAGGCTGCGCCACCGCGTTTCCAGATCTCCATTCGCCAGTGATAGTTGTTGGCCGGAATTGCGAACACTACCGTGACCGCGGCCGTAAGAATCACTCCGCACAGCATTCCAATCAGAAATATGCGTTTCATTTTTCTTTGCCTACATTCTGCTATCCTCTTTTTAAATTCTTTCGCCATGGCGCGTGCGGTGGATTTTGCCGTGCCACTGAGGAGCTATATCTTGCTCCCTCTTTTGGATCAATGCTTTCCCCACACCGCCTTATAAGAGGATCGAAGCTCGAGAGCAAGCTGGTTCCTTTCGTGATTGGTTGAAGCGTTGAAGCGGATTCGCTATGCTCGCGATGGTCGCGCGTCATTGGTTGAATTCCTGATAATTCGAAAAGAATTTTGCTTAGTTCGATCGTGTTCGCTCGAAAATCGGAGAGGGCGTTTTGTGCTAACCACCCGCCTTCGCACGAGCCTCCGGCGCGGCAGGCGAATCTGCCTTCGCCAAGGCCACGGCAGGACAGGTGAACACGAATAGACACGAATGTTGTAGAGGCATCCGCCGCGGCGGGACGCCTGATCGATAGTTCAGTGCTTGGCACAAAGCACCGCTACACCGAATTTCCTGGCAATCGGAGTAATCGCCTTTGACCGCGGGACTTTGCCGCGCATACTCGGAGCAAGAACATTTGAATCGAATGGACGCATCGTTGGTTGAAGAGTTGATTGCCAAAAATAAGCCATTCAAGATTGAAACCGCTTCCGGGCGAGTGTTCGAAGTGCCTCATCGGGATTTCGTGAGCTTTTCGACCAGGAAAACGTCGCTGATTATCTCTTGCGAAGAGAACGGTACCGAACATTTCGCAATTGTGCCGCTTCTCACAATCACGGCTGCTATGGCACCAGCCTGAATCAAACCTTCGGGGCTGGCTTACTTGGAGAACAAAACGCCGAACACCGAACGTCCAACGCTCAGCGTCGAATGGACTCCATGCTCGCGCTGATCTTTTAGGGCGTTTTTGTTGTCTGCCGAAGATGGAGAAACGCTCGCACTTACAGGTCGTCCGGTTTCAAACCAGTTCTGTTTCCGATACGCGCGAGCATTCTCGGGCCGATCTCTTCTTTGTCATGAAATGCGAATACGACATCTGGCCAGTTGGGACGCGAGAGAATTGGGTGCGATCCGCGAGATTCGCGTTTGATCGTCCAGCCAATTCGTAGCAACGCGGCCAAAACCTTGCGAGCCCTAGCAGCGCCCCATTGGCTCATGCGGCTGCAACTGAAAAGACTTTTTGGATGACGGGCGAGGTTTCTCCATGCTCGATTCGCTCAGCCAAAACCCGCAGCGCCAGCGCTTCAAACGCGAGACACGGCTTGTTCGCGGGTCTGTCCATAGACCATGGCACCCGGTATTTGAGGGATTTCGGCAATCCACCGGCCCTCCTTCTCTTGCTCAATTTCGATAGCAAACGCTACGGCAAAGGTGAATCCGAGCCAATTCGAAAGTTTTGCTTCGTCGAACGCCGGCGCGCCTTCGCCAGGGCGAGCAGGCTCAGGTCGCGCCCTATCAACACACGCGATGGGGATGCAGTTTTCGAATCAGGAAGTTGAATAAATCGCGGGGCAGTGAAGTCGAACGCCTAGTTTCTTACGATTATGAAAAAATTTCTATTTGCATTAAGCATGCTGGCTTTTGTTGTGTCTGCTCTTCCGCAGGCGAGGGGAGCGGACGTATCGATCGATTTCATTTACGATAATCTTTCCGGTGGAAACTGGATTGAGGCCGAAGGCTACGGCTACGGCTGGCAACCGGACGTCGCGGTGAGCGATCCAAACTGGCGCCCGTACGCCGACGGCTACTGGGCTTATACCGACTACGGTTGGACCTGGATTTCTTACGAAGACTTCGGCTGGG
>VBQB01000258.1 GCA_005887855.1 Verrucomicrobiota bacterium
TTCGCAAATTGCGAAATTCGTCATCCGCAGTCAAGATTATATTTGTAAAATTTCCGCCATGAGAGACAGGGAAAAGCAAGCATTATGTCAGAGGATGTGGGCCCAGGGAGAGTGGTCAATCGTGGTGAATCACGACCGGGATCTGAACAAGTGCCACCAAAGCTCACGAAAGTTTCGGCGGCCCTAACGACTCGCAGTTTTCCAGAGGCAACTAATGACTTTCTGCGCTGCCAGATCGGCCGGATGGTAAGCAAGCGCCACGGTCCAGTCTTTTACTTGATCCTCGTACGAGGCCAATGATGAGCGCGATCCTACAGAAAGAACTACTGAGCGCGGCCCGGGAGAGGCAACTCACTGAGATATTGGAGACCTCGCCTCTCGATTGGCACTTTGCCGGGTTACTCTCTCATCCCTTGCAAAATATTCGGAACCTTCGTCCTCCAGTTTCCGTAGTAGTAAGCATGCGAGAGATTGACCGAATTCAACAGCAGCCCATCCCGACATATCGTCCGCTTACTCTCCGACGGTACATTGCCGGCCCGAATTTGAGTTCGCATTTTTGAGAGTGAATTTTTCGAGAATTTACTCCTTTGCCACATTTATTTGATTGACACGGAAAAACTAAATGTGGTTTAATCCTCGTTCTAATAGCCCTTGCGAGTTAGCGGGGTAGCAGCAGTGAAGGAAATCACCAGATGAGGGTAAAAGGTTCCTCTCCGAATGTCCGGCGGGCGACCAAGGGCGGCAGCATGTCCGAGGGTAAATTGGACGGATTCAGCCAGAGGCGCCGCACTTGCTCGTTCCTGCGGGACAACGATCCGTCACCATTTCTGCGCAGAATCGTGTTTGACTTGTTTCAAAGCCGACCCTCGACCCCGTCGTCTATTGCCGGGAAAGAGAATTTGCCTGGCTCGAACGGGGAGAGAGCTCCTCACGCTGCGAGCGAATTCCCGGCAACGTCTCTCCGCATAGCGCCTGGCTGGAAATCCGGTCTCGATATTACCTGCATTCTGCTTTCGCTGCCGGTCTGGCTGCCGCTGATGATTTTGCTCATGCTAGTGACGCGACTCGCCTCGCCCGGTCCGATTTTCTATCGGCAGGAACGCGTCGGCTTTGGCGGAAGACATTTTTTCATCTGGAAGTTCCGAACAATGAAGCTGAGCGCGGAGACACAAGTTCACGAGCGCCATTTTGAAGAATTGATGCGGGTCGATTGTCCGATGACGAAGCTGGATGCTTACGGCGACCCACGCCTGGCACCTTTCGGGCGAATTCTGCGTGCGAGCGGGCTGGATGAGTTGCCCCAAATTTTCAACGTGCTTCGCGGTGAGATGAGTCTGGTCGGTCCGCGGCCCTGCACGCCGAATGAATTTGCCCATTATGAGCCGTGGCAACGGGAACGCGTAAACGGTCTGCCGGGCTTGACCGGATACTGGCAGGTAAACGGCAAGAACAAAACGACGTTCAACGAGATGATCTGGATGGATCTGTTCTATCTCAAGAACGTGTCAATCCGGCTCGATCTGAAAATCATGCTCAAGACCGGCGCCGTTATCGCTGGGCAACTCTTCGAGTCTCAGCCGGCGGCGGCACACACACACACACGCAGTCGGCAGAGCGGAAACCGTCGTTCACCGACCACGCGGATTTTACAAGCCTGAAGGAATCAGCTCGAAAAATATGAAAAAACAAATCGCAGTCGGAGTGCTCGGATGCGGTTATTGGGGACCGCTTCTGGTTCGCAACTTCAAAGGTCTTCCGGACTGCGAGCTCAAGGCGGTCTGCGACGTCAATACAGCGCGCTTAAAACATCTCAGCACGCTGTATCCGGATGTGGAAGGCACGACCGACACACAACAATTTGTCAACGGCTACGGGCTGGACGCGATCGTCATTGCCACTCCGGTGAAGCATCATTATTCATTGGCCAAGGCGAGTTTGCTTGCAGGCAAACATACATTCATCGAAAAGCCGATGGCGACCTCTTCCGCCGAGTGTGAAGAACTAATCGAAATCGCTCAGCGCAACGGTCTGGTTTTGATGATCGATCACACTTTTCTCTATTCGTCGCCAGTGCAAAAGATTGCCGAAATTGTTCAAGCGGGGGATCTAGGTCGCATCCGCTATATTAATTGTCGGCGTCTCAACCTGGGACTATTCCAAAAGGATATCAATGTTGCCTGGGACCTGGCGCCGCACGACATTTCGATCATTCTCCATATTCTCGGCGAATTTCCGATTGCGATTAACTGCCAGGGAAACGCTCATATCACCCCTCAGGTGGAGGACGTGACTAATATGTCGCTCTTCTTCCCGCACAAACGCTTCGCCACCATCCAGAGCAGTTGGCTTGAGCCGAGGAAAATTCGCGAAATGACCATCGTCGGCACACGGCGCATGATCGTGTATGACGATTTGCGGACGCGCGAAAAAATCCGCATCTACGATGCGCGGGTTGAGCGGCCGCCGCACTACGATACATTCGCTGAATTTCAATACTCGTACCATTACGGGGACAGCTACATCCCGCACATCCAGCAGGAGGAACCGCTGAAGCTGGCCTGCCAACATTTTATTGATTGCATCGAAACGCTTTCTCAACCGATAACGGGTGGCCGTCAGGGACTGGAGATGGTCAGGATCCTCGAAGCGGCTTCCGTTTCCCTCAAGATGAACGGCGCCCCGGTGACATTTTCTAGTTGGAATGGTGCAACGGCGGCACCCGGACCGGCCAGAGCGGAAAAGATCCTGCAGGCTGAAGCATTCGCGGGATGAGTAGTGAGCCAGCCGCGCACCGGCTCACTGCGGAACGCGTGAAGCTTTTGGCCGGAGCTGCCCGGATTGTCAGCGCATCAGCCAAGCCGCAAATGAAAGTTCCCTTTCTTGATCTGAAGGCGCATCACGCGCCTTTACTTGAAAAATTCAATCGCGCCATTCGCGAGGTAATCGAGAGCAACGCATTTGCTGGCGGCCTACTGCGGCTCCCCTTACGCCATCGGCGTTGGCAATGGCACGGACGCGCTTTGGCTCACTCTCCTGGCGCTTGGGGTTGGACCGGGAGATGAAGTGATTACGGTCCCGAACACATTCATCGCCACGGCCGAGGCCATCACCTATTGCAAAGCTCAGCCGGTGTTTGTCGATGTGGACGAAAACACGTTCACGATGAACCCGGCCGAACTGAAGAAGAGCCTCACGGCAAGAACCAAGGCGATCATTCCAGTTCACCTCTTCGGGCAACCGGCGGACATGGATCCGATTTTGGAATTCGCGCACGCACACGGGCTTTTTGTCATTGAAGATGCCGCTCAAGCTCACGGCGCCGAGTACAAAGGTCGAAAAGCAGGCACATTGGGCGACGCCGGCTGTTTCAGCTTCTATCCGGGAAAAAATCTTGGCGCACTTGGCGAGGCTGGCGCGGTCGTGACGAACAACGCTGAGCTACGGAAGAAAATCCAGGTCCTTCGAGACCATGGCCAGGCCCGAAAATATTATCACACCCTGGTCGGTTGGAATTGCCGGATGGACGGCATCCAGGCGGCCGTCCTGTCCATCAAATTGGGCCATCTTGCGGGAGGAAATCTCCTGCGGCGCGAACACGCATTGCAATACAATCAGGCTTTCGCGGGAATCGATGAGGTTGCGACGCCGTTCGAGGCGCATTATGCGCGGCACGTTTACCACGTCTATGCGATTCGATTACAGGAACGCGATGAAGTCCGGCGACGTCTGGAGGAAAACGAAATCGGATGCGCTGTGCACTATCCCATTCCGATTCATCTCCAGGAGGCCTGCCGAAACCTCGGCTACACGGCGGGCGCGTTTCCAATCGCGGAGAATCTGGCCGAGGAATTTCTCTCTTTGCCGATGTTTCCTGAATTAACGGAAGAGCAAATCGAATATGTCGCTCGCCGCGTCAGCGAAACAGTTGGCGTTGGAGTGCTCGCCTAGCGAAAACTTTTGAAGATTCTTCAACCAACCGAATCAGGAACGAAGGAAGCCGCGGCGCTCTCGGGCGATTATTCTTTAGTCGAGCCTAAGACAACCAGCAAATCGCTGCAAATGCGGATCCTCGATCCTGTCCACGATCCGAGTTGGGACCATGTTGTTGCTTTGCATCGCGATGCCGATTGTTTCCACACCAGTGCCTGGGCAAAGGTGCTTCACCAAACTTATAACCATCAGCCTTTTTATCTTCAGTTTTCCCGCGGACGCAGATTAACGGCGCTGACTCCGCTGATGGAAGTGCGCAGTCCGTTCACGGGCCGCCGCGGCGTCTGCCTTCCATTTAGCGATGCGTGCGAACCGCTCATCTTTGATCCGGAAGCGGTGGGTTTGGTAAGAGATCAGCTCGTTCGCTTCGCGCAAGAACGCCGCTGGAAACACCTTGAAATACGCGGGGGCAAATCCTTTCAACTCGCCCCGAGCGCAGCCACGAAATTTTACGGGCATACACTCGATTTGCGCAGCGGTGCCGAAGAATTGACCACTCGCTTCGCCAGTCCAGTCCGCCGGGCCATTCGCAAAGCAGAACGCAGCGATGTGAGCGCGGCCGTTGTCCGCAATCGTCCGGCCATTTCCGATTTTTACCGGCTTCATGTTCAAACGCGCCGACGTCACGGCCTCCCGCCGCAACCGGCCTCGTTTTTTCTGAACATCTACGAGCATATCATCAGGCCCGGTCTCGGTTTCATCGTCCTCGCACGGCGCGGATCGCGCCCAATTGCCGCCGCGATCTTCTTCCGCTTCGGAAAGAACGCGCTTTATAAATACGGCGCTTCTGACAAAAGATTTCAGGAATTCCGCGCGAATAATCTTGTCATGTGGCGAGGCATTCAGTTTTTGGCGCGCAACGCCGCCGAAAAACTGCATTTTGGTCGCACCGCGTGCGAAAATGATGGGTTGCGACGATTCAAGCTTTCCTGGGGCACGGAGGAAGAAACAATTGATTACTTCCGAATTGATTCATCGGGTGGGCAGTGCTTAATTGCAGCCCCCCATCACTCCGGATTCCACAAGAGGATCTTTGGCAGATTGCCATTGGCCTTCAACCGTCTGGCGGGCTCAATGATCTACCCGCATCTCGACTAAAGGTTAAACTATGACTGAAATCCGACGGGAAACGCAACAACACTCCGGGCTGAACCTGAGCGCCATCCTCTTTGCTCTGTTCAAGCGCAAATGGACAATCTTGCTTTGCGCGGCGGTGGGCATCATGGCCGCGGCGGCGTTTTATTTCTTCTATCCGCCTGTGTACGAGTCCCAGGCCAAGTTGCTGGTGCGCTATGTTCTAGAAAGGAGCGCCGTCGACTCCATCGACAGTACGAACGCCGCGCCACAGGCCGCGTTGAGCAGCAACGATAGAGTGATCGGCGCTGAAATCCAGATTCTGACCAGTTGGGATCTGGCCGTGCAAGTCGCCCAGGCGATCGGTCCCAAACGATTGCTGCCGCGTGCTGGGCAGGCGGCAACAGAAACTAACGCGGCCGGCACCATTAGCTCGGGCTTGACGGCGACTTCCAGCAAAGGAAGCAACATCATCTTCGTATCCTACGACAATAGTGACCCGCAGATCGCGACGCTCGTTTTGCAGGAACTGTTGAGTCGTTATTTCGTCAAGCATCTTGAAGTGCACCGCTCCGCTGGCGCCTTCGATTTTGTAACCCAACAAACCGATCAGGTTCGAGCGCGCTTAAACCAAACGGAGGACGCCCTAAAGTCGCTGAGGGACAAGACCGGGATTGTCTCGCTTAAGGAGGGCTCAGACGCCCTTACTGCCGAGGCGGCGAAAACTAAGGAACAGCTTAATGACGCCGAGACGGAGCTGGCCGAACACAAAGCCCTTGTTAATCAGACGACGGAGAGCAAGTCAAAGAAGGGGTGGAGAACAAAAAGCTCGCCATCTGAAAAAAGCCCGCTAACTGAAAAAGCTCAAGTTGCCGGCACCGAGGCAAAAGTCGAGACACTTAAGGCCCGGCTTCGCGATATTCAGCAGAGAATGAAGCAGTTTTCGGAGCTGGGGCCGCAAATGGACGAATTGCAGCGGAAGCGAGAGCTGGACGAGACGAATTACAAGTATTTCGCAGCGACGCTCGAAAAGGCGCGGATCGACGAGGCTTTGGACCCCTCCAAAATGCCCAACATTAGCGCCGTCCAGCGGCCCTCCCCTCCCATACCGGTGACCAAAACGCGCAATAGGATTCTCATAGGACTGGCCGGCGGAGGGATAGCCTTGGGTATAGCGCTCGCGTTGTTAAGGGGATTGGCCTTGAACCGGACCGTTGGACGGCCACTCGAGTTGGAGACGCAGTTGCACATTCCGCTCATGCTCTCCATACCGTATTCCAGCAGTCGGAACGGACATTTGGCCTTGCCTCCGAATGGTTCACCGGCGAATGCTTTAGCACTCCCAACGAGGCCGCACCACTCTAAGTTGGCGCCCTGGGAGGCCGGCCATTTCATCCGGCCGTATTGTGAAGCGATTCGGGATCGCCTCAATCTTTATTTCGAACTCAAGCATTTGACGCACAAACCGAAGCTCGTGGGTGTTGCCGCCTTTTCAGAAGCAGCGGGAACTTCCACCCTCGCCGCCGGGCTCGCTGCCTCGCTTTCGGAAGCCAATGACGGTAAGGTCCTTCTCGTTGATATAAACCTGGGCCCTGAGGACGTTCACCCGTTCTTCAAGGGCAAGCCTGCGTATTCTCTTAACGCAGCTCTTAAGCGACACAGTGCGATCGCCTCGGCTGCGGATAATCTCTATCTGGCTACCGTGGGATCCCCCAATACTGGGCCGGCGCAGCTCGGCTTGAAAAAATTCTTCGACATGATGCCAAATCTAAAAGCGAGCGACTTCGACTACATCATTTTTGACATGCCTCCGCTAAGCCAGACGAGTCCCACGTGGGGGATGGCTGCTTTCGTGGACAAGCTTTTGCTCGTCATCGAGGCGGAAAAGAACAACCGCGAGATTATAAAGCGCGGCTACGGGAAGTTGGTCGCGGGGCGAGACAATGTTGAGGTGGTGGTTAACAAGACGCGTTCCTACGTTCCGAAGTGGCTCGATGCTGAATCTTGATCGAATGCGTTCATAGCGGCTGCACTGCGGTTCCAATTCTTGCAAGCGGTCGCTCCCGGTTCCCTGGGTGCTTGCAGTGACCATTAGCGCGACCACCGAACTCGGGATACCTCGTGTTACGCAATAGAATTTATTTCGGGTTAAAGCCCTTCGTTCCTCTCAAGCTGCGGATCGCGATTCGCCGCGGATTTGCCTTACGGCTGCGGGAGCGAGTCCGGGACATCTGGCCAATCATGCCCGGCTCCGAGCGCGTGCCTGACGGTTGGCCCGGGTGGCCCGATGGCAAGAAGTTTGCCTTGGTCTTAACCCACGACGTCGAACGTCAGGCGGGTTTGGACAAGTGCAGGGCTTTGCTGCGACTCGAGCAGGAGCTGGGCTTCCGCTCTTCATTCAATTTTGTTCCGGAGGGAAGCTATAAGGTTCCTGCGCAATTAAGAGAAGAACTGGTGCGCAACGGCTTCGAGGTAGGCGTCCACGATCTTAAGCATGACGGAAGACTTTATCGGTCTCGACGGGAGTTCAGGCAAAGGGCCGCGCGAATCAATCGCTATCTCGCTGAGTGGGGAGCTGTTGGATTTAGATCAGCATTTATGCTGCGCAAGCTAGATTGGTTGCACGAGTTGGGCATTGGATATGATGCATCGACCTTCGACACTGACCCGTTCGAACCACAGCCGGAAGGGTGCCAAACCATCTTCCCATTCTGGGTGCCGCGTCCGACCGGCGGTTCCATCAACCATCAACGATCAACTGTCAACTCTTCTTCAAGAGGTTACATCGAGCTGCCCTACACTCTGCCGCAGGATTTCACGCTTTTCTTATTGTTATGCGAGAAGACGACAGATATCTGGCGCCGAAAACTCGACTGGATCGCCGAGCACGGTGGAATGGCCTTAATCGACACACACCCAGACTACATGGCCTTGGACGGCTCAAGTCAAAAGACCGAGGAGTACCCGATCGAACTTTACAAGGAGCTTTTGGATTATATCCGTTTAAGGTATTCCGGCGAGTACTGGCCTGCTCTCCCTAGACAAGTCGCTGCTCATTGCTCGAGAGTGTGGCCCAATCCCAGAACCACGCGCAGGATTCGACTCTCTTCCTTCGCTTAGGGGTGCTGACGATCGATGTCTGGTGCAAAAAGCTTGACTGGACAGTCCAGAACGGCGGGATGGGCGTTGGTGAACGTCCATCCTGATTATTTGTGCTTTGATGGCGCGGTGGCGAGGACAAAGGGAATATCCAATTAGCCGTTACAAGTCGTTTTTTGGAATAAGACCCCGAGAGAGGTGGCACAACTTTGCGCTCGTGCCCTGAACGATCTCGCGGTTAACAAAGCGTAGAGCTATCGAGGCATCGCTTATATGGATATCACCGTTTTCGGAATGGGATATGTGGGCTGTGTCACGGCCGCATGCTTGGCCGACATGGGCTATTCGGTGACTGGCGTCGATTTACAAGAAACCAAGGTATCTCTTATTAACGCAGGAAAAAGCCCCGTAATCGAACCGGCCTTGGGAGACTTGATCCGTCGCGGCGTTGACGCGGGACGCTTGCGAGCGACCCAGCGCGTACAGAGACTGGGAGACCTCTCGTTGATCTGTGTTGGTACACCCAGTAATGAGAATGGCAGCTTAGGTCTTGCCCAGGTGGAAAGAGTTGTGAGCGAAATCGGCGAATTGCTACGAAGAGCAAACAGCTTCCACGTCGTAGTCGTCCGGAGCACCGTTTTGCCCGGAACGGTGGACAATGTGGTGCGGCCTTTGCTGGAACAAAAATCTGTTAAAGAGGATGGAAAGGACTTCGGTATCTGCATGAATCCCGAGTTCATGCGCGAAACCACGGCAATCCATGATTTTTATCATCCTCCATTTACGGTCATCGGGGCCTGCGGCGATCGTGCCGCCGAACGAGTTGCCGCTATGTATTCTAGCGTAAAAGCCCCTGTGGAGCGGACCTCTGTTTTGGTAGCCGAACTGATTAAGTACGCCTCCAACGCATTTCATGCGCTTAAAGTATGTTTCGCGAACGAGATCGGAAATCTCAGTAAGGGTATGGGCATTGATAGCCACAAAGTGATGGAGATTTTTTGCAAAGACACCAAGTTGAACATCTCCCCGTATTACCTCAGACCCGGATTTGCTTTCGGCGGCTCATGTTTGCCAAAGGATCTTCGTGCTATTCTCTACAAGGCTAAACAATTGGATTTGGAGCTACCGATGCTCGGCACTGTGCTTGAAACGAATCGTAAGCAAGTCGACCTAGCCTTCAATCTAATCCGCAAAACAGGAAAGAGTCGCGTGGGCGTCTTGGGGCTCAGTTTCAAAGGCGGAACCGACGATCTTCGTGAAAGCCCCATCGTGGTATTGATTGAAAGCTTGATCGGCAAAGGACATAGATTGGCTATCTACGACGCAGAAGTTGCTTTGGCGAAACTCGTGGGCGCGAACAAGTACTACATCGAACAAGCAATACCTCACATCTCATCTTTGATGGTTCCTTCTCCAAAAGAAGTCATCCAATCCAGCGACGTAATCGTAGTCAGTAAAAATAGTCCCGAAATTCAGGAAGCCATCGCCAATCATAGCGATTCAAAGTTGATTATTGATCTAATCCGGTTGCCCGCCGAATCTGTGAAGGCTTCTTCGAATTATCAGGGTATCTGCTGGTAGCAACGGTTATAACACAGTTTGATCATGATCCGATCTGCCGGCAAAATCCTGATGCTGGTTGAGAACTATTTTCCGCAGGACACTCGCGTCAAGAACGAGGCAAGTTTACTCACTGACGCAGGTTACCAGGTTACCGTGATCGCGCTTCGGAGAAAGGGCCAGGCAGGACGCGAGACCCTGAACCGTATTGAAGTTTACCGTCTGCCGACATTGGAGCTGTTTAAAAAAACTCCATCTGCAAATGTTAATCGACTGAATCTGCTTTTCGTCAAGCTGAAAGCCTTTCTTGGCTATGTTGTAGAATATTGCTACTTCACCGCAGCTTGTCT
This sequence comes from Verrucomicrobiota bacterium, assembly GCA_005887855.1. Next base: position 10,077 of record VBQB01000258.1, read on the forward strand.
TATTGTTAGCACGTACATTTTTGTAAGCCGGGGCTTCGACGTGATTCACGCCCACAATCCTCCCGATACTCTCTTTTTAGTGGCTCTGCCTTTCAAACTACTCGGAAAGAAATTTGTATTTGATCAGCACGATCTCTGTCCGGAACTTTACCGATCCCGTTATTGCGCCGCGGAAGGATTTTACACCCGGATCCTGAGAATGTTTGAGTGGTGCAGCTTGAAACTTGCTGATATCACGATCGCTACGAACGAATCGTATAAACAGATACAATTTAAGCGGGCGAATAAGAATCCCCGCGATGTCTTCGTTGTAAGAAATGGGCCGAACCAGATGCGAATGACCCCTGTTGCGCCCAGCGCTCGTTTGAAAGAAATGAACAAATTCATCCTGTGCTATATTGGTAGCTTAAATCCCCAGGATGGCGTCGATTACTTGCTGCGTTCATTGCGGCACCTCTTGCATGATTTGAAGTGCTCGGACTTCCATTGCGTCATCATGGGCACGGGAGACTCATTGCAAGATTTACGTGATCTGGCTGAAAAGCTGCAACTTAACGGCTGCATTGAACTGCTCGGCTTCGTCTCTGATGAAGATTTGCAGGCCAACCTTGCGGCTGCAGACATTTGCGTGGACCCTGATCCTTCCAGCCCGTTGAACGACGTTTCTACATGGATCAAGGTCATGGAATACATGGCGTATGCAAAGCCGATCGTCGCTTTCGATCTGAAAGAAACACGCTTTTCTGCGGGAGATGCTGCCGTTTATGTCCGACCAAACAAAGAAGCCGAGTTTGCGGAAGCCATTGCCCAACTCATGGCGCAACCTGAGCTTCGCAAGCAGATGGGAGCGTACGGTCGTCGTCGGGTTGAGCACGAGCTGCAGTGGAACACGGTTGGCAAAAATCTTTTGACTGCATATGAGACGCTTCTGGCCGAGAAATGAACGACTTCTACGAAGCACGTCGCTGGGAGGTGTATCGATTACAGTTCTTGGAGCGAATCAGCGGTGTGCTCTCGCCCAGCCAGCTTCGTGTTAATCCTTGAGGGAACGAGCCCGCCAGCTTCGGTCATTAAGGCAGCCCTCCCGCGTCACGCCCGAAGTCCGGCATGCGGGGATTGTCGGCGTTGAGTTTGGTAAGGACGTCACCGTCGTACAGCCAGTCAATCTCTATGGTTGCGCGATTGGAGATGGCACCTTCGTTGGGCCATTCGTCGAGATACAAAAAAGAGCGAAGATAGGTAAGCGCTGCCGTGTTCAGTCACACTCATTCATCTGCGAGCTGGTCACGATCGGGGACGATTGCTTCATTTCTCATGGGGCGATGTTTATCAATGATCCATTCGTTACCGGGGGCCCGGCGACGGAACGGCGCCTCTGGCGCCAAACCAAGCTTGGCAATCGCGTGAGCATCGGGACAAACGCTACCATCCTCCCAGTCAGGATCTGCGATGGCGCAGTCATCGGGGCCGGCGCGGTCGTAACCAAAGATATCACTGAAGCCGGGTTCTACGTAGGTAACCCCGCGCGGCTGCTTCGGCGACTTTAGCCGATGTAGCCATTTAGCGATTCAACGACTACCAACCCGCGGCTGTCCTCCGTCATTTGTCTTCCAATATCTGACTTCTCCCTCAAATGCTGATCATTAACGCGGACGACTGGGGCCGGTCCGTGGCGGAAACGGATGCTGCCCTCAAATGTTTTAGAGAAAAAAGGATCACATCTGTCAGTGCCATGGTTTTTATGCAGGATTCCAAGCGGGCGGCGAGGCTGACAAAAGACTACGAGTTAGATGATGTCGGGCTGCATCTTAATTTTTCTGAAGAATTCACGGACAAGAGCTGTTCGGAAACACTTAAGGAGCACCATGGGCGGATAATCAGATTCTTGAAGCGCGGGAAATATACCCAGCTTTTATATAACCCGTTTCTTCGAAAAGCTTTTGCCTATTGCTACCATGCACAGGTTGAGGAGTTCGTACGGTTGTTTGAGAAATCGCCGTCGCACATCGACGGACATCATCACATGCACCTTTGTGCCAATCTTATCCTGAGCAAACTGATTCCCACTGGCATGAAGCTGCGCCGAAACTTTTCTTTCTGGCCTGGCGAAAAAAGCATGTTGAACCGAACGTACCGCTGGCTGGTCGATCGCTGGCTAGCTTGTCGATATCGTCTTACGGATTATTTTTTCGACCTGACCCAGTGCATTCAGGGAAAAAAACTGGATCGAGTCGCGGCCTTGGCGAAGTCAAGCAATGTGGAACTGATGACGCACCCGATCGTTAACGGGGAAGAGGTATATCTTATGAGCGATGAATTCCAGGCAATATTACAACGCCTCAAGATTGGCGGTTATGCGCTGGTTTGATCTCGCTCTTCGCTTTATTGCTGGGCTTCAAATATGGTAGTCCCGAGGCAATTCTAGAATTCGTAATCCGTGAATCTAGTCGCAACCCACATTGCCAGCGTGTTCGGCCTTCATATGCCGCCACGTCTAGCCCTTTTTCTCACACTTGCCTTAATTGTCTTCCTTTTCCGGCGAGACATTCGGGAAAAGCCCGACGTCAGCGGCGCGCTTTGGCTTCCGCTTCTTTGGCTGGTGCTCAATTGCTCAAGATCCTTTTCCCAATGGCTCAATATCTTCGGCTTCCACGTGAGCGGCGCTGCTTCAGCGGAAGAGGGGAGTCCGCTGGATGCATGTTTTTACCTCGCACTGGCTACAGCGGGCTTTTGTGTCCTCTGTAAGAGGCAAGTCCATCTTTCAGAAATTGTTCTGAACAACGGTTGGCTTATCGCTTTTTTTCTCTACTGTTTCATTTCCATCGCCTGGTCCGATTTTCCCTTCATAGCTTTCAAGCGGTGGACCAAAGTTCTTGGTCATCCGATTATGGCGCTCATCATCCTTACGGAGCCGGATCCCGACGAAGCGCTGAGACGGTTAATGAAGCGATGCGCCTATGTGATCGTCCCGATTTCCATTCTCTTCATCAAATACTATCCTCAATTGGGACGGAGTTACGACGAGTGGAGTGGCCTACCAATAAACAATGGCATCGCTGTAGGCAAAAACCAGTTGGGCGCAGATTGTCTGATCGTGGGTTTCTTTTTCTTTTGGTATTTGCTGCAAACCTGGCAAGGCGAACGGAACACTCGGAGACGAAACGAGCTTCGACTGATCGCCGGGTTCTTGATCGGTATCTGGTGGCTTTTTTCACAGGCGCACAGTGCCACATCTACCATATGTCTATTTGTAGCGATACTGGTAGTCGTGTTTGTCCGCATCCGTTCTATAAAAAATTTTATTGGAACGTACGTGTTAGCAGCACTAGTTCTCCTTGCCGCAGCAGAACTGGAATTTGGGATTTCAGGACGTTTGTCCGAGGGTCTGGGTAGGGGCTCGAATCTGACGGGCAGAACAGTTCTGTGGGAAAACGTCCTAAAATTTCAGCCCAATCCCATTCTTGGGACAGGATTTGAAAGCTTCTGGTTGGGAGAGAGGCCGAAGCGGATAGCAGCGCTTTACAAACATTGGAACCCTGGTGGGGCTCATAATGGCTATTTGGAAACCTATTTAAACTTGGGGTTAGTTGGGCTATCCATTCTAATTGGACTGCTTATTGCGACATTCTGGAAAATACGCCTTGAGCTTTTTCGAAATTTTGAATGGGGGCGATATCGATTGGGCTTCCTCGCGGCAGTAGTACTGCACGCCTGGACGGAAGGAACCTTCGGAACGTATAGTCCTATCTGGTTTGTTTTCTATATCATTGCTATGGACTATCCACGAACTCCCCTCGCAACTGCGCAACCATCTGACGGGGTTTCGAGATCAGAAGAGAGCAGGGAATTCGCGTATGCCGAGGGGAGAACGTTAACGCGCATTAGTGGAGGCCAATGCAAACTTCAACTAGCAGGTTGAGAATATTACAGTAATACCCCGGCGCCCGGCGACATGTCTTACGCCTACGCGCATCCGTTGGTGAGCGGCGCGCGCGTTGCGTCGAGGAAGACGGCAGAGGATCGACGACGAACAAGAGACGCCATTTCGTCCTCAAACAAGTGAACTCGCGCTACATCACTTCCACGGATGACCGGATTCTAGTCACCGGGTCCAATGGTTTTATCGGCTCAAAAGTCGTCGAGAAGCTTCTCGAATACGGCTTTGCCAATCTCCGCTGTTTCATTCGGCCCTCGAGCCGGATTGACCGTCTCGAGAAAGCGCTCAGCCGGTTCGATGCCGGCAAGAATGTTGAGCTCGTTACAGGTGATCTTCTCTCGCGCGATGACTGTAGGAAAGCTGCTGAAGAGGTTTCGATCATCTACCATCTCGCGGCCGGCATGGAAAAGTCATTCGCAGGCGCGTTTATGAATTCGGCGCTGACCAGTCGCAACCTGATGGACGCATTTCTCCGGTATGGCCAGCCCAAGCGTTTTGTGAATGTCAGCTCCTTTGCTGTTTATTCGACCTTAAGTTTGAAACGCGGCGATCTGCTTGATGAAAGTTGTCCTTTAGAAGATGCCCCGCAGGAACGGTTTGACGCCTATGGCTTTGGCAAGCTCAAACAGGAGGAACTGGTCAAAGAGTACGGCAGGAAATATAAGCTCCCTTATGTGATCGTCCGCCCGGGATACGTGTTCGGACCCGGCAAGCAAGAGTTGAGCGGCCGAGTTGGCATTGGCACGTTTGGGTTCTTTATCCAGGTAAATGGCTCGCATTCTTTGCCATTGACCTTCGTTGATAACTGTGCCGAAGCTATCGTTCTGGCTGGTCGCGAGGCCAATGTTGATAGTGAGATTTTCAACGTTGTGGATGACGAACTACTGACTGGCCGCCAATTTCTAAAAGCCTACAAGAAAAAGATGAGATCCTTCCGATCAATCAGGATTCCTTACTTGGCCGGGTACGGCCTCTGTTCTCTATGGGAGAAATACTCGAAATGGTCCAAGAACCAGCTTCCCCCGGCGTTCAACCGCCGCCGTTGTGACGCTGAGTGGAAGGGAAATCGCTACTCGAATCGCAAGCTTCGAGAGCAGTTGGGCTGGAAACCAAGGGTGCCGATGGAACAGGCGATGGATGTGTTCCTGGGCCAGTTTGAATCCAATGGAAACGATGATCCGGTGAAGCATTGAAGGTTTGAAGCGTTGAGGCGGATCACTGATCACAATTCACGATGTTAAAAATCGCCATAGTCGGTTGCGGAAAGGTTGCCGACCAGCATGTGGAGGCCATCTATCGCATTCCTGACTGCGAAATTGTCGCTCTTTGTGATCGCGAACCGCTTATGGCCAGACAACTGGGTGAGCGCCGTGGGGTTTCGGCGTGCTTTTCCGATCTGAAGGAAATGCTGCACGTCGTCAGGCCTGATGTCGTTCACATTACGACTCCGCCACAGGGCCATTATTCTCTTGCGGCAGAATGTCTCAACGCGGGAAGTCATGTTTATGTTGAAAAACCTTTCACTATTACAGCCGGCGAGGCCGAAGCGCTGGTCCAACTCGCTGAGGATCACGGTCTAAGAGCAACTGTCGGCCATAATTATCAATTCACGCTCGAGATGCTGGAAATGCGGCGGCTTGTGAAAGGAGGATTCCTGGGCGGAAAACCTGTCCACCTGGAGAGCTACTGGTCGTATGATTTAGGAGATTTAAGGTATGCGAGCGCATTCTTGAGCAACCGTACCCATTGGGTGCGCCAGTTGCCGGGCCAATTGTTTCAGAACATCATTAGCCACGGGATCGCTAAGCTGACCGAATTTCTTGATGACGAGCTGGTAGAAATTGTCGCCACGGCATATCAAAGCGAACAACTCCGAAGCCTTGGTGCAGGGGACGTCTTAGATGAGTTGAGGGTCCTGATCCGCGACAAGATGGGCACGACGGCTTTTTTCTGTTTCTCAACTCAAATCGAAGGGCTTAACCAGTTACGCATTTACGGCCCGGCCAATTCAGTGATTGCAGATATCATCACTGGAACGCTTATCCGAAAGGAGAACCGTTCCTATAAGAGCTATCTTACGTATTTTATTCCACCATTGAAGGCGGCCGGCGAACATTTTCGAAATGCCCGAATGAACGTGGTAAACTTTCTCCGACGGCGACTCTATCAGGACTTTGGAATGAAAGAACTGATCGAACGCTACTATGACAGCATTCGTCTGGACAGTCCGCTTCCGATTCCGCAGCGCGAGATCCTCTTAACAGCTCGCATCATGGACGAAATCTTTGCGCAAATTTATCCCGAGCGTATCCAATCGTCGATCCCAAGCTCCCCGGCCGCGGAGGGTCGTCCGCCTCAGCCCTCTCTGGCCCACCCTAGTCTCAACGTAGGCGGCTGATCTCCGACCTCTGACCTCTGACATCTGATCTCTGTCCAGTGAAGTACGTTCTCATCACCCCCGCACGCAATGAAGAAGCTTTCATCGAGAAGACCCTTGCGTCCATGGTCGCGCAGACACTGGTGCCTGAACGATGGGTCATTGTGGACGATGGTTCAACGGACCGCACCGGGGCAATCGTCCAAGCTTATGTTGAACGCTATCCATGGATTGAACTAGTGCAGCGCCCGCAACGTCAGGATCGCAATTTCGCCGGTAAAGCTCACGCCTTTAATGCCGGACTCGAACAGGTCCGATCCTTTCAATTTGAAGTGATCGGGAACCTGGACGCGGACATTTCCTTTGAACACGATTATTTTGAATTTCTGTTGAGCAAATTCGCAGAATTTCCACGGTTAGGAGTCGCTGGCACCGCTATGCGAGAAGCGAACTATGACGCTGTCACAGATAGTTTCTACAATGACAACGACGTCTTTGGAGCCTGCCAGTTGTTTCGCCGGACTTGCTTTGAACAAGTCGGCGGCTATACGCCCATTAAATGGGGCGGGATTGACTGGGTGGCGGTCCGGACCGCTCGATTAAAGGGCTGGCAGACGAGATCCTTCCGCGACAAACTCTTTTACCATCACCGGCCCATGGGAGCGACTGAAGCCAATACCTGGAAAGCAAGGTTCGATTATGGGAGGAAGGATTACTTTCTTGGAAACCATCCGTTCTGGCAGGTGTTCAGGGTCAGCTTCCAAATGATGAAGAGGCCTTACGTGGTGGGTGGACTGCTGCTGCTCTCGGGATATTTTTACTCGTTTGCGTCCCGTATCCAAAGGCCAGTGGCGCCAGAACTGCTAAGGTTCCATCGTCGAGAGCAGCTTGAACGCCTTAAGCAGTTGATGCTGCACTTTTTGAAGACCGGACGCTTGAGACTACGGAGTTAAGGAATCGTGGAGACAGATATTGCCGACGTAAGAGGTTTCTGGAATGCAAATCCTTGCCAATCTGGCCTCTCCCAAGAGGCGGAGCGGCGTCGGTATTTTGAGGAAATTTCACGGAAACGGTTTCAGGGTAGGGAATGGCACGTGCCGATGGTTGCCAAGTTCGACTCGTTTCGTGGGAAAGATGTGCTTGAAATCGGGTGTGGAGTAGGAACTGATGGGATCGAGTTTGCGAGGAACGGAGCGAACTATGTCGGAGTTGATCTGACGCCAAACGCCGTAGAACTCACCCGAGAACGGTTCAAAGTATTCGGGGTGGCAGGCCAGGTCGAAGTTGCAAATGCGGAGGAAGGATTGCCGCTTCCTGACGCAAGCGTAGACCATGTATATAGCTTCGGTGTGATCCACCACTCACCTACTCCCGAAAAGATTATCAGTGAGATTTACCGGGTCTTGAGGAAAGGTGGTACTTTCACGGTGATGTTGTACAATCGCAGCTCGGTAAATTATTACATAGAAATTATGTTCTTACGGAGGTTGTTTAAGTGGTGCCTCTTTCCCAAGTTCATGCCTCGACTGGTTGCTGCCGCGACCGGTTTTGATCGGTGGAAACTGGAAGGGCACCGTGACAGGCTGCTTAAGACCAAAAACCTAACAAAGGAAGAATGGATCAGCATGAATACGGATGGGCCGTTTTGTCCTTTAGCGAGGGTGTACGATCATCAGGAGGCAGCGGCCCTTTTCGGTCCTTTTGAAAACGTAAGACAGGAAGTCTGGGAATTTAATGTTGATCACTGGTCGTTTATCGGAAAAGCTATGCCAGACTCCATGGTGAAATGGCTCGGTCGGCGCTGGGGCTGGCACCGGATGATTTACGGGAATAAACCTTAATCCATGTCTTCCAGGGGCGGCAACGGGTAGCGCCCTGGCCCCTGGCAGCTATTTCACGTGGCTTACCGGATAACAAAGCAGCCGGTTCTCATTGATGTTTTGGCCTTGCTGTCAAGGAAGACAGTTTTTGCCTGGCGAATGAACAGCAGGAAGCGCGTTAACCAAGGCGGAGACCCGCCTAGGCCAAAGCTGCGGCCTGGCAAGGCAGAGGTCAGAGGTCAGAGGAACCGTGGAAACGAACTCATTTATCGAAACTGACACGTTGTTCCGGCAGTACACGTCGGAAGATACGATTGTGAAATACAGCCGGGCGACAGCCGGTTATGGCATCAATTACCTTCTCGATCACGATTACAAGTCGCTTTATCTGAAAGCTCTTCAGTCGTTGCCGGCGGCTGCGCGGCAAAAAGGAATTCGTATCCTTGAGTTCGGGTGCGGGGCAGGGATGAATCTTCTGCACCTGGTTTCTGTGTTGAGCCGGGGCGGGAATAATGTCGAAAGCGCTATTGGCACCGACTTTTCCCCGGTTCTCATCGAAGCGGCCGTGCAGGAAGCAAAGAATTACCTCCGGGCGGAGGATCGGCGCAAAGTGCAGTTCTGTGTTGCCAGGAACGAGACTCTCATCGACAACCTGTCGTCGGCGCTCGGCAAAGACAGGTGCTCGTGCCCGGAGGCATATGCATTGTGATCGACATGAACAACCGTTTTCCTGCCTTCCGCAGCGCCTTGAAGAACCGCTTGCGCGGACGGAAGAAAAAAGAAGCGGAGTGTTATCTTCCTACTTTGGAGGAATACACCGACCCGTTCGCCAAAACCGGTTTCGAAGTAATTCGAAGAGACCACTTCTGCTGGATTCCGCATTCGGCGGGCCGACTTATGAGTGGGCTTCTCCAGTGCTTGTCGCCGGTTTTAAACACGGTGGCGAAATCCCGTGCCATGCGGTCTCTGGTTGTTTCGAGAAAACCGGCCAATGTAAACACTCGAGTTCCTCAGGGCTACTCCGAGTAAAGAAAATTTCCTGATGAGGGAAGAAGCGGTACTATTGATCGACCGCGGCCTGTCGCCGGAAAACGCGAATCTTGCCAAGGTGCTTCGTTTCTTTGGCGTCCACTGGCGTGCTGTAACCGTAGCGGAGTTTCTGAGTTACAATAACTCAGACGGTGAAGGTCGCTCGACGTACAGACTTTTGTGCTCCTCAGAGATTTTCTTGGGATTGATCGAGGACTTGGAGCACAGGCCGGATGGTGGCCGTTTTTGGCGAGAGCATGTTCTTTCGACCTTCGTCTATGGTGGAGATGATTCTGCTGCTCTGCAGAAGCTGATACGGAGGCTTACTGGGGATGAGGGAGCCGTCGTTAACGAGACAAATGGTTGCGCCGGAGAGTTCGTTGTGTCGGGTGAGCTGGACGACTTTTGTGGGGGGATGGCGGGCCTACGAGTTGCCGCTTCCAAGGCTGATCTTGACACCAGTCTCATTTTGAACACACCCAAAAGGAATACGATCAACATCATTTCGCTCGGTTATGGCGCGACTTTCTTGAAGCTTGAATACAAAGGGGTGGCTGTCTTTCTTTCAACCTTCAGGAAGATCATCGATATCGACGCGGAACTGACGTCGCAAAGTTTTGATGTGCAGGACCACTTCCTCAGTGCTGTGCCTCTTGTTCTTTATGTTAAATGGGCCTTCGCCGAGACCTGCTGGAGTGCTCCGGAAACGAACGCCTGTTTGGTGATCGATGATCCTGTGTTGAAGTCCACCCACGGCTTTGTGAACTTTCAGGAACTTCTATCCCTCATGAAGCGACACAACTTTAGTACCAACATTGCATTCATCCCATGGAACTGGCGAAGAAGCACTCCAAAAGTTATTCGACTGCTTAGAGAAAATCCTCAAAATTACTCAGTTTCAGTTCATGGATGTGACCATACCCGGGCAGAGTTCGGTAGCCTTGACCGGCAGCGCCTTTACTGGAAGGCCCAACAAGCGCTCGAGCGCATGAATCGTCATGAATCTATTACCGGAATCCGTCATGATCGGGTCATGGTGTTTCCGCAGGGGGTATTTTCGGAAGCTGCAATGAGTGCGCTAAAACACACCGATCTCATCGCCGCAGTGAATAGTGACGTCATTTGTGCCGACCCTCATCCGCGTGCGATCACTATTTCGGATGTGTGGGACATCGCCGTCATGCGCTACAGCAACTTTCCGATTTTTACCCGGAGATATCCGTCGGAGGCGATCGAAAACTTTGCCTTCGATGCTCTGTTGGGTAAACCCGTGCTAATATTGATCCATCACGATTATTGTAGTGACCATTGCGCGCGCCTGGTTAGCTTTATCGAGCGCCTGAACGCTCTGAAATATCGCCTAGAATGGCGCAGCCTGACCGAGGTCGTGAGGCGGAGCTATCGGCAGAGAGAGATTTCAGCGGACGTAGTGGAAGTTGAAATGTACGGAACGGAGTTACGCGTTAGGAATCGTTTTGCGCAGGCAAAGCGTTTCTTGATTAGAAGGCGCGAGTGTAAGCCTTCAGCTGTCCGAGAAGTCCGCGACGGATCGGGTCCGATAGCCTGGAATTCCGTGGAGGGTTGCATCGATTTTGAAATTGAACTTAATGCCGGCGAAAACAGAATGATTCACATAACATTTCATGAGCTCGCCGGGAACGGGCGTAACGGAGATAATCTACCTTATAGGT
>VBQB01000259.1 GCA_005887855.1 Verrucomicrobiota bacterium
AATCTCCGGCAGGTGGACCTTGAGAATGAAGCAATCTTCGCCAGTGATTCGATGACATTCCACAACCTCGGGAATCGATTGCGCGAGCGCAGCGATTTTCGGCAAACGCCCGGGAAGCGGCCGAATTCTGACAAAGGCGGTGATTGCATGTCCGAACGCTTTCGGATCTATCTCGAGCCGATAGCCGGCGATCAGGCCACTCTTTTCCAAACGGAGGACGCGCTCTTTGGCGGCTGGGTTGGACATCCCAATTTTCCGAGCCAGCTCCGCAATCGACATCCGGGGATTGTTTTGGAGTAAGCGCACAATCTCGATATTTTTGCTATCTGCCGCGATTACTTTATTATTCATCAAGTCAATTGCGATAATGCCTTAATATACTATACTAATACGCCAACATTACCATTAGTTATTGTTGACGCACTCGATTGACTTTTTATCTTGAGTCCGTATAACAGACGAGGTCATATCGCCGGGGTATCCACTCACACGGGCGCAGATGCGCAAGGAACGAAGGATTCCGCCGGAAATGTTTTTCGTCGGCAGCGCCATCTTTCACTATCTTGGTCCAGCTTTCGCAGTTCTTCTTTTTCGCGCATGTCGATGTACTAGGAGTCGCATGGCTGCGGATTGCAAGTGCGGCGGTGGTGTTCGTATTTTGGAAACGTCCGTGGCGTTTATTCAAAGAGCTGGACGCGAGCGAACGTCGAGTTGTGATTTCATTAGGCATCGTGCTCGCAAGCATGAATGTGTGTTTCTATCTAGCGATCAGCCGGCTGCCACTCGCGACAGTAGGAACGATTGAATTCCTCGGACCGATCGCGCTCGCGGCGGCGGGGGTGCGAACAATGCGTAACCTCGCCGCTCTTCTCCTGGCCATCGGAGGCGTTTTCCTGCTCGCGAGCATGCGGATCGGCGGCGAATCAGCCGGCTACATTTTCGCGTTCGCCAATTGCGCGCTGTTCGTTCTTTACATTTTGCTTGGACACCAGATCGCCGGCAAAGGCGGTCGCGATGGAGTAGAACGTCTGGCCATTGCAATGGTCGTTGCGATGATCGCCATCAGTCCAATTGGATTAAGAAGCGCATTCGGCGCGCTGGTCGATCCGAAACTTATTCTCGCCGGCATAGGAGTTGGAATCTGTTCGTCCGTTATACCGTACATCTGCGATCAATTTACGATGGCGCGATTATCAAAGGCTACGTTTGCGCTTTTGCTGTCTCTGCTGCCCGCGACCGCGTGCGTGATCGGAATAATAGTCCTGCGCCAAATACCTTCCGTTTCCGAGTTAACGGGTATCGGCGCGGTGATCGCCGGCGTGGCTTTGAAACGAAGCACTAATGAGGAGTAACAAAAGAATGAACTACACAAACCTTGGCAAGACCGGTCTCAAAGTATCCCGAATGTGTTTGGGCTGCATGAGCTACGGAATGGTGAAAAGGCAATGGTTTTTGGATGAAGAAGAAGGGCGGCCTTTCATCCGGAGAGCGCTCGAACTCGGAATCAATTTTTTCGACACCGCCAATATGTATTCAAACGGTGCGAGTGAAGAAGTTTTAGGCCGCGCGCTCCGCGATTTTGCAAAGCGCGAGGAAGTCGTCGTCGCGACCAAAGTCTATTTTCCGATGCGCCCGGACGTTAACGGTCGCGGATTATCCCGCAAGGCAGTCATGACGGAGATCGACAATAGTCTGCGACGACTCGGAACTGATTATGTCGATCTTTATCAAATTCACCGCTGGGATTACGAGACGCCGATCGAAGAAACGCTCGAAGCGCTTCACGATGTCGTGAAAGCAGGAAAGGCGCGTTACATCGGCGCATCCTCCATGTTCGCATGGCAATTTTGCAAGGCGCTTTACCTAGCAGATCTCCATGGATGGACACGCTTTGTTTCAATGCAACCGCATTACAATCTGCTTAACCGGGAGGAGGAACGCGAAATGTTGGGTCTGTGTTTAGCAGAAGGCATCGGCGTGTTGCCATGGAGTCCACTGGCGCGTGGTCGCTTGACACGTGCATGGGAATCGCAATCCAGCACAACGCGCAGTCAGACTGATGAATACGGCAAACAGATTTATTCGGAAACCGAAGAAGCGGACAAGCCGGTAGTGGATCGCGTCGGAGAAATCGCCGAAGCGCGAGGTATCACACGCGCGCAGATCGCGCTGGCGTGGTTGTTTCAGCAGCCGGCCGTGACCGCGCCAATTGTTGGCGCGACCAAACCTCATCATCTTGAGGAGGCAGTTGGAGCGTTGGCTATAAAATTATCTGAGGCGGAAATTGAAGCGCTCGAGGCGCCATACGTGCCTCATCCTGTCGTTGGATTCGAATGATACGCGTTCCGCTTCTCTAAATCGCCGCGAAGGCGAATTGCAAATCGTCGATCAGATCGCGCACGTCTTCCACGCCGACCGATAGCCTAACGAGCGAATCGGTTACGCCGAGCGCCTCACGTTGTTCCTGTGGCACCGACGCGTGCGTCATGAGGGCGGGATGATTGATGAGGCTCTCGACGCCCCCGAGGCTTTCCGCCAGCGAAAATAGATGCGTGTTCTCCAGAAAACGCTTCGTCCCAGCGAGATCGGTCTTCAGAACAATCGTCACCATGCCGCCGAAGCCGCGCATTTGCTGCCGGGCGAGGTCGTGCTGCGGATGCGATTTTAGGCCGGGGTAACTGACCGATTTCACTTGCGGTTGCTCCTCCAGCCAGCGCGCAATTTCAATCGCGTTTGAACAGTGCCGCTCCATGCGCAGCGCAAGGGTTTTCAAACTGCGCATGACCAGAAAGCTTTCGAACGGCCCCGCAATTGCGCCAACTGAATTTTGTAAAAACGCAATCTGGTCGCCGAGCTCCTTGTTCTCGCCGACTACCACCACGCCGCCGACCAAGTCGGAATGTCCGTTCAGATATTTGGTGGCGGAATGGATCACCAGATCGAAGCCGGGCTCGATCGGCCGCTGAATCCACGGAGTCGCAAACGTATTATCGCAAACCGAAACGATCTTGTGCTCGCGTGCGATTTTGGCGATCGCTTCCAGATCGATCAGCTTGAGCAGCGGATTGCTCGGAGTCTCGATCCACACCATCCGGGTGTTCGGCTTGATCGCGCGTCCGAAATCTTCCGCATCGGTCAGATCGACGTAGGCAAAATCGAGATTAGCCGAGCGGCGTCTAACTTTCTCGAATAATCGAAATGTGCCTCCGTAAAGATCGTCGCTCGCGACTATATGCGAACCACTTTCGAGCACTTCCAGCGCAGTGGACATCGCGGCCAGCCCGGACGCGAATGCAAACCCCCGGGCGCCACTTTCCAAATCGGCGATGCAACGTTCGTAAGCGAGCCGCGTCGGATTGATAGAGCGCGCGTAATCGTAGCCTTTGTGTTTGCCCGGACTTTCCTGGACGTATGTTGATGTTGCGTAAATCGGCGTCATTATCGCGCCGGTGGATGGATCGGGCTCCTGTCCGGCGTGAACGGCCCGCGTGGCAAAACCGTGCTGTCTTTTCATCTGTAACACAGGCTTCCAGCCTGTACGGCCAATAGGTGGCTCGCCTTTTGTCTGCTGAAAGCAAAGAAGCGCAAGCCTCTGGCTTGCGATTGGAATCGGCAACAAGCGGGACGCATGTCTCACAGATATTCGCGGGTCGGCGGCACAGACGACTTCGGCATGTGCAACCGCAAATAAGAGAGCAGGTCGGTGCGCGTAACGAGTCCGAGAAATTTGTCGCCGTCCATTACAATCGCAACGCGGCCACGATCGAATACTGCAAGCAGATCGTTGATCTTCGCCTGCGGCGAAAGCGTCTCCAGGCGATCGGTCATCGCATTTTTCACGCGATCATTAAAGTGCGTCGGATCGCGATGCACCTTCACGAGGAGATCGGACTCATCGAGAATGCCGATGGCACGACCCGTTTCATCGACTACGGGAACTTGCGAAACATCGGCCTGTCGCATCCGGTTAAATGCCGTGAGGAGGCTGTCATTTGGACCGACCGAAATGACTTCACCGGCTTCGTAGCGATGCGAAATCAAATCGCTCAAATCCCCATGTGGCGGCCGATGCATAAATCCCTGCTCCGTCATCCAGAAGTCGTTGTACATCTTCGAGAGATATTTGTTTCCGGTATCGGCGACAAATGTGACCACACGTTTGCGTTTCGCCTGCTTTCGACAATAACGCAGCGCCCCGGCGAGCAACGTGCCGGTAGATGAACCACCGAGAATTCCCTCCTGACGCAGGAGTTCTCGCGCGGTAGAGAAGCTTTCTTCGTCGTCAATCTCGAATGCATCGGTCACGAAAGACATATCGGCGATTTCCGGCACGAAATCCTCACCGATCCCTTCGACCGCCCAGCTTCCAGACTCCACCAGCTTACCGGTCTTGACGTACTCATAAAGAACAGAGCCGGTCGGATCGGCCAAAATCATTTCGATTCCGCGCCGTGGTTTAACACGCGAAAAAAATCGTCCGAGTCCGGTAAGAGTCCCGCCGGAGCCGACACCACAAACGATTGCATCGACATCGTGCCGCATCTGCTCCCAAATTTCGGGCCCGGTCGTGCGTTCGTGAGCCTTCGGATTCGCCGGATTGCCAAACTGATTTACATAAAAGCCGCCTGGAATTTCTTGAGCGAGTCGCGCCGCAACGTCCTGATAATATTCCGGATGCCCGCGGGTTACATCAGAGCGGACGATGCGCACCTCAGCGCCGAGCGCGCGCACGTGGAAGATCTTCTCCTGCGACATTTTGTCGGGAATAACGAGCAACACGCGATAACCTTTCGCGCCGGCGACCAGTGCAAGACCTAGACCAGTGTTGCCGGCAGTTGCCTCGACGACAGTGCCACCGGGTCGCAACGTTCCTTCGCGCTCCGCCGCCTCGATCATCGTCAAAGCGACACGATCTTTTATTGAGCCGGTCGGATTTTGATTCTCCAGCTTTACGAAGAGCTGACAGGGACCTGTATCCATTCGCGTGATTTCGACCAAAGGTGTGTCGCCAATCAGCGAGAGGATCGCTGGCGGTTTATCCTGCAAAATCGAAGGCGCGGGAGGAATCTCGAGCATGCTGAAAGTTCTACTCAATCGCCGGTTCGCCCTTGTGCGACCATTGGGACTGGCTGTCCTCCAGAAATTGTTGCAGGACTGGAAACCGGACCTCGCCGTAGTTCAACGCATAACGGAGATCACCCCCTTTATAAACCCAGGTCGTGGGAATCCACGAAAGAGGCAGACCAGCAAATTCTTTGATGTGATTTTGGCCGCGCGGGCCGGGATCGGCTAAAATGGTGACGTTCGGCTGACCACCAATTTCAAATTTTTTCAGCATGGCGGCCCCGTCCCCTCCACCGTTCCAGACGGAAACGAAGTAGAAATGCACTTGCGGATTGTCTTTGACCATTTTGAGCCAGCCGCTGCTTTTCAATTCCGCCTGGCAATTCGTACACCACGGCGCCCAGAGGTGCACGACGCTCAGGTCTTGGGACTTAATTGCGTCCACAACCTTCTGTTCGGCAGGCGATGGCTCGGCACGAAGCGGCGAGGCTGTCGCGAGGACCGCGGTCAAGATCGACAAGCGTAAGATCGACATGTTATTCCAAAATATGGAGAGAAACGGGACGCGCTCAAGGGTAGCACAAGTATGCGATTGGGGAGCGCATGTGTCTTGCGTGCTGGCGACGGTGTCTCACTGGTGCGAACTTTTGCTGTCGTGGCAGGCGTGCCGTCTGCAATAAAGGGAAAGTGCAGCAGACACGGCTGCCTCTACAGTTATCGTCTGTAGGAGTTGACCCGCCAGCCGAAACTGACTACTGTGGCGCTCCGTTTCCGCTGGTGTAGCGGCGGGGTCAAGAATAATGTGACGCTTCTTCGGCTTCGCTCAGGACAGACTCCGATCGCCGCTACAGCGTTACGTGCCTGAAGGAGGCTTTTTAATTTATGGTGCAAATGCAGGATGTGATGTCGAAGCCGATGCCGGACTTCCGAGAAGGAAGCATCGTCAAGGGACGCATATTGGAGGTTCGGCCCCGCGAAGTGCTCGTCGACATCGGCTACAAATCCGAGGGCGTCATTCCCCTCGCGGAATTTGAGGATGTCGATTCGCTCGAGGTCGGCGACGAAGTGGATGTGCTCCTCGAGCGACTCGAGAACGACGAAGGCATGGTTGTCCTCTCGAAGGAAAAAGCTGCTTACCGTCAGAACTGGAACAAAATCGCGAGTGTCTTTCACGGCGATGGTCTGATCAAAGGCAAAGTTAAATCCGTCGTCAAAGGCGGGCTCATGGTGAACATTGGCGTCGAGGCGTTTCTGCCCGCATCTCAAATCGACGTCGTTCCGCCGAAAGATTTGCAGCAGTTTGTCGGCAACACCTACGATTTTAAAATCGTTAAGATCAACGACGACCGTAAAAACGTCGTGCTCAGCCGGCGCGAGGTCATCGAGCAGGAGCGGAGCGAGAAGCCACAAAAATTCATCGAAGACGTGAAGGTCGGCGACAAGGTGCAAGGGACAGTAAAAAATCTCACCGACTTCGGCGCCTTCATCGATCTCGATGGGATGGATGGCTTGCTTCACATCACCGACATGACTTGGGGCCGCCTCGGACACCCGAGTGAGCTGGTTAAAGTCGGCCAGCAGTTGGAAGTCGTCGTGCTCGACATCAACAAAGAAAAAGAGCGCGTCTCGCTAGGACTGAAGCAGACACAAAAGAATCCTTGGGACCAGATCGAGGAGCGCTTCCCGGCTGGTCAACGCATCAAAGGCAAAATCATGAATCTCGTTCCCTACGGCGCGTTCGTGGAGATCGAGGAAGGCGTGGAAGGTCTCATTCACGTTTCCGAGCTTTCGTGGACGAAACGAATCATGCGTCCATCCGACATTCTCACCGTCGGGCAGGAAGTCGAAGCTGTTGTGCTCGGCGTGAACAAAGAAGAACAGAAAATTTCGCTGGGTTTGCGTCAGCTCGAACCAAATCCGTGGGATGAGATCGAAAAGAAATTTACGATCGGAAGCACCGTGCGCGGAAAAATTCGCAACATGACTGCCTACGGCGCGTTCGTGGAACTGGATGAAGGCATCGACGGAATGATCCATGTCTCCGATCTGAGCTGGACCCGCAAGATCAATCATCCGAGTGAAGTCTTTAAGAAAGGCGACGAAGTCGAAGCCGTTGTCATCGACATCGACAAAGTGAATCAGCGGATCAGTCTCGGAATCAAGCAACTCGCCGAAGATCCGTGGAAGAACATCGATCAGAAATACAAGATCGGTGATCTGGTGAAAGGCAAAGTCACCAAACTGGCCAGTTTTGGCGCGTTTGTGCAGCTAAACGACGACATCGACGGCCTCGTCCACATCTCGCAGCTGAGCGAGGACCACGTCGCGAAAGTGAAAGACGTCCTCAAAGTCGGCCAGGAAGTCGAAGCGCGCGTGATCAAAGTGGACAAAGTCGAGCGGCGTATCGGATTGTCGATCAAAGCCGCCAACTATTCCGAGGAAGAATTGCGCAAAGAGGCCGAAACCTTCGAGACGCTCCGTCCCGGTGAAGATATGGTGGGCCTGGAAAAAGCGTTCGCCGCTGCCGAACAGGAGGAGTATCGCCCCGGCGATTCCAAAAAAGAATCAAAGGAGCCAGAGGAATCCAAGAGCGAGTCCAAGAAGCCAACGAAAAAGTAATTTCGTCGCTCCAACTGCGCGCGCTGTCCGGGACGAACCAATCAATCAGCTTTGGCGGCGATCCGGTTCGTAGCAGTCGAGGTACTTAATACCTGACCCGGTGTTGAAGATGACAACGCGCTCTCCGCGCGAGATTTTTCCTGCTGAACGGAGCGATTTCAGCGCGGCGAAGCACGCTGCGCCTTCGGGCGCTACGAAAAGGCCTTCACTTGATCCGACTTCGTGAGTAACGCGGATCATTGTTTCGTCATTGACGGCCACGGCACCGCCGTTCGATTCGCGCAGGATTTTCAGCATGAGGAAATCACCGATTGCTTCGGGAACGCGCAGGCCCGAAGCGCAGGTATGCGCATTGGGAAATTCGTCCGCGCTTTTTTCTCCCGCTTCAAATGCGCGGACAATCGGCGCGCATCCGCTTGCCTGGACGGAGAACATGCGCGGACGTTTCTTGTCGATCCAACCGAGCGCTTGCATTTCCTCGAACGCTTTCCACATGCCGATGAGACCCGTGCCGCCGCCCGTGGGATAAAGAATGACTTCGGGCAATTGCCAATCCAATTGCTCGGCCAACTCGTAACCGAGCGTCTTTTTTCCCTCGATTCGATACGGCTCTTTCAAGGTGGACATGTCGAACCAGCCTTCGGCCGCTCTTCGCCGTGCGATTTCAGCGCTGCAATCGGTAATTAATCCATCGATGAGAGTGACGCATGCGCCTAGCTCGCGGCACTCGGTAATGTTCGCCCGCGGTGTGTCGCGCGGCATGAAAATGTGCGCTTCGAGGCCGGCGCGCACGGCGTAGGCGGCGAGCGCGCCGCCAGCATTCCCAGCGCTTGGGACGGCGAGCTTGGTCGCGCCAAGATGTCTCGCCATCGATACAGCGACGCTCATGCCACGCGCTTTGAAGCTTTGGGTCGGGTTCTGCGATTCGTCTTTAATCCAAAGATCGACATCTTGCCCGAACTTTTGCCCGCGGAGCAACGGCGTGCCGCCCTCGCCGAGAGATGTCGGTTCAACGTCAGCCGGCAATGGGAGCAGTTCGCGATAACGCCACAACGATTTCTCGCGAGTGGCGAACTTCTCACGCGTGAGCGCGCGACCCGCTGCGGCGAGATCGACAATCGCAAGAAGCGGTTTCTGACACGCAGTGCAAAGATTCTGTAAACGCGACGATTCATGCCGAAGCCCGCACGATGTGCAGACGAGATGGGTCAGAAACATACGGTGTTGCCAGGGTTGCTATCCACAGATTACACAGATTCACGCAGATTAAATGAAGCCTGCTTCCACCAACCGAACTCGCCGGCCTTGGTACCGCCCGTCATTAACGATGCAAATCATGATTGGGCTGATCGTGGGTGCGGTGATCGGCTGGCTGCGACCCGATTGGGGGAACGCAGTTTATTTTCTGCGCGACATCTTCATTAACCTGATCAAATCGATCATCGCACCGCTCATTTTCTCGACCATTGTCGTCGGAATCGCTGGCGCGGGCGCATTGCGAAAGATCGGGCGCATGGGCGTCAAAGCGTTGATCTATTTCGAGCTCGTCACGACAGCGGCGCTCTTTATCGGACTAGCAGTCGTGAACTTCACGAAACCAGGGGCCGGCGTAACGCTTACGGCGGGCAACACCGACATCGTCAAGGCGATCGGACAGGGTCATCCCAAGACCTTCGTTGAAACACTGGTGCACGTATTCCCCTCCAGCGTTATCGAGTCGATGGTCCACGGCGATGTGCTGCAAATTGTCGCTTTCTCCGTCCTTTTTGCTCTAGCCGTATCTGCAGTTGGCGAAAAAGGAAAACCGATCATTCGCGCGATGGAAAGCCTGTCGCAGATCATGTTCAAGTTCACCAACTACGTCATGATGTTCGCGCCCATCGGTGTGGGCGCCGCCATGGCTCACACGGTCGCGACGCAAGGTCTTGGTGTGCTTGCTAATCTCGGCAAACTGATCCTGTCGCTTTACCTTGCACTGATCATTTTCATCTTGCTGGTTTTTGGCCTCGTTATTTTCATCACCCGGGTGCCGCTGAGGCAATTCGTGCGGGCGGTGCGCGAGCCTGCCACCCTCGCGTTCGCAACCACGAGCAGCGAGTCGGCCTTGCCGAAGGCGATGCAAGCCATGGAGCGTTTCGGTGTGCCGAGACACATCGTCGGCTTCGTTATGCCGACCGGATATTCTTTCAATCTCGACGGCTCCACTCTCTACCTCGCGATGGCTTCAGTGTTTGTCGCGCAAGCAGCGGAGACAACGATGGGCTGGCACATGGCGCCCGGCCAGCAGATCACGATGATGCTAACGTTGATGCTCACTTCCAAAGGCGTCGCAGCCGTGCCGCGCGCATCGCTCGTGATTTTGCTGGCGACGTTGAATACGTTTATTCCGGCGGGTCTCGGTCCGATCGGGATCGCCGTCATCTTCGGCATCGATGAATTAATGGACATGGGACGCACCTGCGTGAATGTGATCGGCAATTGTCTCGCCACGGTTGTGGTCGCACGGTGGGAAAGGGAGTTCGACGACAATCGCGCGCAAGTCTTTGGCACGCCGGCCGAGGCCGAGCTGGATTTGAAATCCGGCGATGTCGCGTTCGCCGATGCAGTCGCGCAAGGCGACTAAGAGACGCACTACAAGAGCCAATCATCATGCGTGTATACACGCTTGAGGGAAGAAATTCAGCCTGAAAGAGGGTGAGCGGGACTGATTGCGAGCTTTCTGGCCCCGGCCAGTCGAATGGCTAAAAAAAGAAGAGCTTTTATGGTGTCGAGACGATTGGCTAGACTGTGCGTTGCGCCGATCACGCGCGCCTGCGCAACAGAGAGTCTCGGTTGCCATGACATCTATTTTTGTCCGATATAAGTCCCGGTTACGGATAATCGCTTTGGCAGTTTTGCTGTGCGCGCTGGCCGGTTGCGGGAATCCGACCATTGTCGGTAAATGGCGGACATCAGCAGATCCGGGCGCAATGGTATGGGAATTCACCAAGAATGGGTCTGTCCTCGTCGGGACTGTTCGCGGCAGGTATCAATTTGGTGACCAAAATCGAGTCAAAATCGAAACGCCCTTCGCCACTTCCGTTTATCAAATGGAAATCTACGGCGATCGAATGATTCTCAGAGAGGCTAACGGCTCCAAACTTGAATTCACAAGGATACGAGAAAACAGGAGCTGATTTCTTGGTCTTTAATCGCCGCCACGCGCCCATTCATGCGTGTAGATACACGCTTGAACGAAACAATTCATATTGAGAGAACGTGAAATCGGTCCGACTGCGAATTTCCTGGCTTTTTGTCACCGAAATGCCTCTAGAGATCAGCGATCGGAAGTCAGAGGTCGGCTGGCGTTGCGCTCGAGTAGCCTAATGAAAATGGCGATGTGAACTGCCACCAGTAGCGGGACCAAAAAGCCCGGAATCAAGAGCCACGGCAATGTTGTCATGATGGCCGAGCTAGGTTCGGCGAAGATCAGGCGTGCCGGACCGGGCGAGGAAATTACTCCCAATCCGACTGCGGCGATCAAATCCGCTAATCCGATGATATTCCAGATCCATAAGATCGGCCGAACGTTCGCCGGTTGTCGATACGCGAGCCATGCAACCGGGAAGGCGGTTGCTCCAACAAAAATATCTCCCCAGCCAGCAACCGGAGCGAACGGCGCGGGCAAACGGCCCGCCGCGTAAAGAATGATAAAACTGATACCGAGCAGACGAACCGCATGCACGCCGACAAGCAGCCAGAGCGGTACCCGATGAAAACCTTCGCGCAACGACGTCGCGCGCGAGACAACGATGCAAAGGATCACGATCGGAAGCGCTACCGCTATACCCAGACCGGGGCTGCCGAGTCCATGTTCGTAATATAACGCGCGCGTTGCGGCCAAGATTACTACGACGACAAACCAACTGCTAAGCGAGAGGGCGATACGAACCTGCGCGGCCGCATTGGAACCGAATCCGATCGACAACGCAGCAATGACGATGGCAGCCGACGCGGTCAATTCGATGGAACCGATAAGGTCAGTATTCATATCCCTTTCTTTTTATCATTCTCTTCCAATCATGCGTGTATATACATTTTTCCTGGCAAAAAAAATTATTTGGTTCGCATTGATGGCCGGGACCGCAAACCGAAGCGCCTTCGTGGTCGAGCGCAGAGATCCAGCTTTTGTCTTCGATCAGCCCCAAATTTCGCGACAGAGTGGTTCGCTCAAGGCTGGGAAGCGCGATCACCTGCTGCCGTTACAAGATTTCTACATCTGGAGCGCGGAGCGCAGATGTGGAATAAGGCGCTTAGTAAATTCAACGGAGTCGCCGGCGGAAAGATGCGACCACTCGGGACAATTAAAGCTCGAGAGCTCCGGATAATCCTCGAAGTAAATGCCTGGAGTTCCGGTGCGCTTTAGCAGTAAATTCCAAATATCGGAGCGTGGAGTGATTCGATCTTCAAGCGCTTTGAGTTCACCGGTAAGTGGAAACCGAACGAAAACGATCTTGCCGCCTCGAGCGCGAAGCTTAGCCACCGCAGCAGTCGTATCTCGAAAGCGATCTTCCTTGGCCTTCTTCATTTTCTCCGTGAAGACTTCTTGTGGGATATAGGTTGGAGGCGGCGGTGGCGTGAAAAGTGGGAGCCAGATTTGCTGAATCCTGCTTTGCAGCTCCCCGGGCTGCGCGCATTGCTCAATCATGCGGGCGCGACGCTCCCGATCCTCGGACTGGAAATACGGCGGAAAACGCGGCGGGACGAGCGCACCGGGACGATTTGGGATGGGCAACCGTTTCAGGAGGTCCTCCAGCGTAAGCTCCTCCTGCTTGAGGAACGCCACATGTTCCTCCAACGGCATTGCGAGGTACTGACTCGCACGTTGGGCCAGGGTCTGTGTGTGATAACGGCGAACGGCCTTTTCTGACCGATCCATGGGCGGTGATCCCGGCGGCGCGAAGAACATGCGCGGGACGACGCTGCAAATGATGGTCCCGTGAAAACGTTCGTCATTAGCCAAGTCCGCCAGCACTGGATATGCGCAGCTGCCGCCAGCCGCGAGTTGCACCGGTCGTTTGCCCAATCCGTTTTGCAGCTCATCAAGGTCAAGATCGAACCAGGCGCGCGAATCACCAATAATCACAATCGATTCTGGCTTCACTCTGCGCCGAGCTTGCGTCCAGAGATCTTCGTTGTCGTTTAGAGTCGGACCGTAACCGATCGAACGGCAGTAGAACTCCCACGCCGCAGCGGCGGCGATCACGACCAGCACAACGGTAACGGTCATGCCACGCCACGGCAGAGCGGGAATCGGTCGCTCATAATCCCGAGGAGCTATTTCTGACGGTTTGGCGAAGAACAAACGCGGAAGCCGAAGCTTACGCTTAAAATTGGAAGTAAATGAAGGCATTACTATTTCCTTGAGTGAGAATGATGGCGCAAGCCATGAACGCCCATACCCCGGTCACGACCCAGCGCGGCAAGCGCGTCACCGCGGTTTCGATATTGCTGTCACGCAGCGAGCAGTGCACGAGAATCATTGCGACGGTGACGACACCAATCTGCAACATTTCGCGCGTGGAAAGGATAGCGTCGCCGTGCGCGTGTCCGCCAAACATGCCGTGCAGCATTCGCGTGGCGATGGTGAAATCGGGCGATCGAAAAAATACCCAGGCGATGCAGACGGCGACGTAAGTAGCGAAACCGGCCAGGACCCGGGTCGGCACGGTGTTAGCCCATGCTTTGTGCTCGAACAAAACGCGAAAAACGCGTTCTACGACAAGATAAGAACCGTGAAGTAAGCCCCAAACGACGAATGTCCAGGCTGCGCCATGCCACAGACCGCCCAGGAACATGACAATGACGAGATTAGAGGCCGCGCGCACGGGCCGGACCTGATTGCCGCCAAGCGGAATGTAAAGGTAATCGCGCAAGAATGTGGAAAGCGAAATGTGCCAGCGTCGCCAGAAATCGGAAAAACCGATGGCCGCGTACGGAAAACGAAAGTTATCCTTCAGATGAAAGCCGAGACACAGAGCCGCGCCGATCGCGCATGTGGAGTAACCGGCGAAATCGAAAAATATCTGGCCAGCGAATGCTATGACGCCGAGCCACGAATCGAGCGCGACAAGCGGACCGCCATAACCAAAGATGCGATCAGCCGAACTGGAAAGCATCGTGTCGGCCAGCACGATTTTCTCGAAGAGGCCCAATGTCATAAGCAGCAAACCCCAAAAGAACCGACCGGTCTGCGGCCTGGGCGGAGCCGCCAGTTGGGGAAGAAAATCACCGGCGCGCACGATCGGTCCGGCGACGAGCTGCGGAAAAAACGAAACAGCCAGAATGAAGTCACGCAGCGATTTTGTCGGCTGCAATACGCCGCGATAAATGTCCAGTGTGTAGGAGAGGGAATGGAACGTGTAAAATGAAATGCCGACCGGCAGAAGGATATCGAGATGCGGTGGCTGGTAGATGACGCCGATGCGCGCAAGCAACCACTGGAAATTCTGGAGCAAGAAGTTCCCGTATTTAAAGAACCCTAGCATGCTCAGATTCATGCAGATACTGGCGAGCAACCACGCGCGATGCGACTGCCGTCCTTTCGCCTTGGCGATGCGCGCGCCGAGCCAAAAATCCATCGCCGTGGTGGAGAAGAGTAACGCAGCAAAGGGCGGGTTCCACGCGCCGTAGAAAACGTAACTCGCAACGACGAGGAGGTTCTTCCGCATCGTCCACGAGCGCATCCCCCAATACAGGCTGACCACGACCGCGAAAAAGACAACGAAGGTAAGCGAGTTGAAGAGCATGAATCAGAAGTCTGCTCTTTTAGCTCAGGACGCGAAGAGCGCCAGCAGATTTAGCGTTCAGCAAATGTTATCTGGGTCTCGCGTCGCCATCCGATCTCTTACAAGGTCGAGAATAGCTTAGCTGAGTGGCAGCCAGTTTCCCGGTTGCGGCGAAGACTTTGCGCCGTTGAGGGAAAGATAAGTGTATTCCTGCAGAAGCCGCTCGTAGTCGGATAGAAGCTTCATCGCATCGTTTGGCTTGAGGCGATCGCTTTTGATTGCGGCGTCGACTTGCGTTTTTAGCAACCGCATCAGTTCGACTTTGTCCCATTGCGTCATGGCAAGGACTTCACTGATCGTGCTTCCTTCGATCACTTCCTCGATGTACCAACCGGACTCTTCGTCGGGATCGAGGAATACGTGTACCTCGGTGACGCGGCCGAACAAATTGTGCAAGTCGCCCATGATATCCTGATAAGCACCCACCATGAACACGCCGATGTAATATATTTCGCCAGGCGGAATACGGTGGAGCGGTAACGTGTCCTTCACGTCCTGGAGATCGA
The DNA here is from genome assembly GCA_005887855.1 of Verrucomicrobiota bacterium. The sequence continues at coordinate 15,017 of VBQB01000259.1, forward strand.
TGAACTTTGAGATTTTGCCGTCGGAATCGCATGTGATGTCAACGATGATGCCGTTGCGATCTGGCGGAGTGGTGAGCCGATGGATCGGCATGATCGGGAAAAGTTGGCCAAGCGCCCAGTGATCGAGCAGGGATTGAAAAACGGAAAAGTTGCAAATGTATTGATCCCCCAGTGAAATCTCGAGCTGCTTTACTTCTTCGGGCACAAAGCGTAGGCCGCGATGCATGTTCACAATCTGCTGCGCGAGCTGCCAATAAACGGTTTCGATCTTCGCTTTGGATTCGAGATCGAGTAGCCCGAGGTCGAACAGCTGCTGCGTTTCCTCCTTGATCTGTTGACTGTCATGCAGGCTCTCGATGCGGTTGCCCCGCCTCAGCCGCGATTTCACTTCGAGAATGTCGCGCACGAGTTTGTGATCTTTCTCAGTGGCTTCGACTTTCAGTTTCGGCGCAGTTCGCTCGATGGAACTGAACGCTTCCATCACCAGGACGGAATGATGCGCGACGATGGCGCGTCCGCTTTCGCTTACGATAGCGGGATGCGCGACTCCTTCGGAATCGCATATGTCCATGATGTTCCAAACGACATCGTTGGCGTATTCCTGGAGGGAATAATTGGTGGAACTGTCGAAATCGCTGCGTGATCCATCGTAATCGACACCGAGGCCGCCGCCGACATCGAGATAACCGAGCTCGTGGCCGAGTTTGCAAAGCTTCGTGTAATACCGCGCCGCTTCGCGCACCGCGCGCCTGATCGTTGAGATGTCCGGCACCTGCGATCCGACATGGAAATGAACGAGTTTGAAACAATGAGTCAGACCGGCTTCCTTCAGCATCTGACTGGCAGCAACGAGGTTGGTTGTATCGAGGCCAAACTTCGCGTTTTCGCCCCCGCTCGGCGACCATTTGCCGGAGCCTTTGCTGTGCAAGCGCACGCGAATGCCGATGTCTGGTTCGACGCCGACTTCTTTTGACGTGCGAATCGTTTGCTCAAGCTCTTCCAGTTTTTCGATAACAATGATGACCGATTTGCCAAGTTTGCGGCCGAGAAGCGCGATGCGAATGAAGGCCGGATCTTTGTAGCCATTGCAGATAATGAGGCTCTCTGGGTCTTTGTGCATGGCGAGCGCGGCGACCAGTTCCGGCTTGCTCCCAGCTTCAAGGCCGAAATGAAACTGCTCGCCTGCATCGACTTTGAAACGCGCGGTTGACAGAGTCGACGCGGTGCCGCAGCAAGTCCTGAAATCGGATCACCAGCGGAAATCCGAGGTTCCGGGCGCGCGCTTCGTTAACGACCTCGAGAAGGTCGATGGAACCGCCGCCTTCTTGCAGCGGCCTCGCCTCGACGTTGCCTGAACTGTTGACCGTAAAGTAGCCGCGGCCCCATCCCTCCACGTTGTAAGTGGCAATGGCGGACTCGACGTCCCACTCGGTTTTCATTTCGATTCGTGATGCGGCCGCAAGTCGCAAAGCGCACATTCAATCAGCACGTCGAACATGCAAGCCCGCTTCAAAAGAAATTCGCGCCGGAGACGCACGCTGGTGGCACCGCTTGTCTTTCATTCCTGGACGGATACCGTGCATTCGATGAACAAAACGGTGATCGAGGTGCAGGTGCGCGCAGTTTTGCCGACGAGCGGCGGATGCGCCGTGTTTATTGGAAATAACGATAAAGTGTTCATCATTTATGTCGATCAGACGGTCGGCAGCGCGATTACCATGTTCATGCGCCAGATTACCAAAGAGCGTCCGCTCACTCATGATCTTATCGGGCATCTCATGACGGCCCTGGGGGCGAAAGTCGAGCGCGTCATTATCAACGATCTCAAGAATGCAACCTACTATGCCCGAGTCATCATTCGCGTCGAAAACGAATTGCAGCAGAAAAAGATCATCGAGCTCGATGGGCGACCGAGTGATTGCATCGCCATGGCAACGCAACAAAAGGCTCCCATTTATGTGAGCCAGGAAGTCTGGGACGAGGTGGATGACATGAGCGATGTTTTGCGCAAGATGGAGGAAGAGGGGTTGAAGCCCGATCCGGAAACGGAATCAGAAGAATAACTGGTGTAGCGGCGGCTGTCCGCAGCCGCAAATCGAGCGAGGTCCTGCGCGTGAGGACACGCGCCTCTACATCAGCCCAGCAAATCGCCGTAGCGCTTGTCCGCCAATTCCAGGCAACGCGCGAGAATTTCCGATGGCGTTCGGAGTTTTAGCGCTTCCTCGACAAGCTGTCGGCACTCGGGAATGGTGAGACTTTGCACGGCGCGCTTGACCCGCGGTACCAACGTCGCGCCCGCGCTCAACTCGTCCGCGCCAAGACCGAGCAAAAGCGGGATGAGCGCGACATCTCCCGCCATCTCACCGCAAACACCAACCCAGATGTTGTTGGCATGCGCCGCATCGGCGATCATTTTAAGCAAACGAAGTACCGCCGGGTGTGTTGGTTGGTACAGATGCGCGATCCTTTCGTTGACGCGATCAACCGCGAGCGCGTACTGAATCAGATCGTTTGTCCCGATACTGAAGAAATCGACCTCGTGCGCCAGTACATCCGCGAAAATAGCGGCGCTCGGGATTTCGATCATCGCGCCAACTTCTGTTTTTTCGCCGATATCGATCTTCGACTC